>CAUTOA010000034.1:0-5415 GCA_963540205.1 uncultured Candidatus Saccharibacteria bacterium | reverse complement strand
GCCCATGGCGAGGAGGAAACACCTGTTCTCATTCCGAACACAGAAGTTAAGCTCCCCAGCGGCGATTATACTGCGAAAGTGGGAAACTAGCACGGTGCCGAATTATAAGAAAGCCATCCTAATAGGGTGGCTTTCTTCTTTATTTTAAAACGTTTGTGGTATGTTTTGGCAGATGCTAGAATATATGTATGTGTATAGTGTGTAGGGTGGCTACTGGCGGTATGGCGATTGCTATTGCTCTAACGCCAACGGTTAGTATAACAGTACCCAATGAGAGTAAGAGTGATGCGAAGAAGGCGATTAGTGCTAAAATTTTCTCTGAAATAAAATCTCCGTCGTCGCTATCTAGCTTTAAGGTGTCAGATATCCAGACTCCAGATTGGCACTCCACATCTCAATCGTCAAAAAAATCAAATTCTGAAGTAAAAAAAGAAGTCACATATACAATATCAACAAAGGGTAATGTCCGATCAAACTTGTCTGAATTTTCGAAACAGGTAAACGAAACCTTAAACGACAATCGAGGCTGGGCGCGTATGGGAATTGTCTTTAAAGAAGTAAAAGAGGGTGGAAGTTTCAATTTAGTTCTGTCGCAAGCCGAATTAATGTCCTCGTTCTCGTCAGGCTGTGACGCGGATTGGAGTTGTCGAGTCGGGTCTTCTGTAATTATCAATGATAATCGATGGTCTGGCGCGACTACAGCGTGGAATAAAGCAGGTGGCGATATTCGTAATTATCGACATATGGTAATCAATCATGAAGTTGGGCACTGGTTGGGGCATGGGCATTTGAATTGTTCTGGGGTTAATAATCCAGCGGCGGTTATGCAGCAGCAATCAATTGATTTACAGGGGTGTGCTTTTAATCCTTGGCCGCTTGATAGTGAATTATGGTCAACTACGCTGGGGATAGAACTATGAAATTGATAAAAAATTATCGCACACTTAAATTGGCTATTGCCATGAGTTTTATAACGCTGATAATGATATTGGCATATGGATTTGTGAGCTGGAAATCTTGGGAAAACATTCAAAGCGTAACAAAAAATACTAATGAAGCAGAAAGCTCGCTGTTTATTAATTTGCAAAAGGACAAATTATCCGCTGAAAAATTGAACGAATATTTGGTTGATTTAAAAAATAAACGCCAAAGCTGTGATGTGGTATTTTTTATATCTTGGCAGAAGAACGTTAATACTAGATTTAAAAAGTATTCAGAAGAATGTAATAAATCGGTAGAGAAGATGAACCGAACTATACAGAGTATAGAGAAGATTGTCAGCTTTATGGAATTTGATAAGGAGTTGAGCGGTGAAATACGTATGGTGTCAGATAACCTATCGAAGACTAAGCAAAATGACTTTATTGCTATGGAGAAAATATGGACTGGTGTAAAGAAGAGGTTGGAATCCATAGAGGGCGAGGCTGGCTTACGTAAGTTAGTGATGAAGAGAATAGACGCTATTTTATTGGCTGTGCGTGATTTGAAGTCGGCTAACGAAAAGAAAGACAGCGACCAGTTTACTATAGCCAGGGATAAATTTACTGTGGCTATTAACGCTTGGATTGGTTTGCAGAATGAGTTAACGCAAGAATCTCAGCTTAGAATAGATAATCTATTAAGAGAGTTTTAGAATAAATCTGCAATAAAAAATATCCCTCTATGTGATGGGATATTTTTCTTCTCGAATCTCGCAGAAAACGAGAATTTTTTGTGGTGGAACTCATAATTTCTAAAGCTCCAACAGGTGCCGTCAGTAACTGACTTTATTAGTATAGCTAACGCGTCAGTAAAATGCAATATTTTATTCACAATAAAAAACTACTTATGTAAATATTGACAAAGCGTTAGTTATATGCTAGCATATAAACATAACACATATCATGTGTGATATATAAAGGTGAGGGTTTCCATTTAAATTTATGTGGAAATCTTTTTTAAAAATGGAGGAAAACCTTCCTATGGCAGGAACAA
The DNA here is from genome assembly GCA_963540205.1 of uncultured Candidatus Saccharibacteria bacterium. Lineage (GTDB taxonomy): Bacteria > Patescibacteriota > Saccharimonadia > Saccharimonadales > Saccharimonadaceae > Nanosynbacter. Next base: position 3,441 of record CAUTOA010000034.1, on the reverse strand, counting down.
AGGCTGGCGGCTTAAAGGCTGCTCAAAAAAATCTAGCTCGCGATCCAGATTTTTATGCAAAAATCGGACGTAAGGGCGGTAAAAACGGTCGAACTGGTGGCTTTGCTGCAAATCCAGCTTTGGCTCGTATCGCTGGTGCTAAGGGCGGACGCATTTCACGCCGTACTAAGAAGACAGTACAAAAAATTGCAGAATAAGACCGCTCCAATCTCTTAAAATTAGCCTCCGTATGAGAGGCTTATTTTATTTGATATCTTTTAAGCTGGCAGGATTTTGCTTGATTTACGCGCCATTTTGATTGGCAATTAATGCATCTGTAAGATGAGGTGGTCGCCTGCAATCCAACTGCGCCACACTGAGGGCAAAGACTACGTTTATGTAGCCAGTCCCTGTAACTATCCAAAGAATCTTGAATATTATCGTCGTCCATACTGATGGTTAATCTGTATTTTGGCGCCAAAGTATCAACGGCATATTCCCAGGCGGATCTTTCCATCTCGATTAACTGGATATCATATTGATAATTTTTATGACCAAGTTTAGCGTGGGCGATTTCGTGTAAAAGTTGCACTAAGTCTTCTTGCGAATCTAATTTTTCGTAATAGACTGTTTGCGAATTAGGATTCCAGGAAAATACTTCGCCCTCCTTGAATTGCAGTTCTGGAAAATCGTGTTCAATTTGAGGCAAGCTGACTGATGGCATTGTCGTAGCATCCGTATAATACAATTTCTTCTGGGTTGGGAGCGCTGATTATTTTTGGTACTGATATGGCGGCGGGTAAGTTTTCTGCCAGAAGACCGCTTAAAATATCTGAAAAATAAGATGTGAACACTCCCACGCTTCCGCCAATAACAACGACGTCTGGTTGTGTAAAGGCAATGAGCGGTTGCAATCCAGCTTTTATCCTATTGGCGATCTCTTCCCAGACTTCCAGGGGTGTGTCTGATGATAATTCGCCAAAAGTTCTCTGTAAAACTCTACCCGCAGCAATCTCTTCCCAAGTGGTAATCTTGCCATTGTAATTCAAAGACATATGTCCGCCCTCGCAGTCGCTAAGCTCTTTATGTAGATTTCCATTCAGGATTAGGGAAGTGCCAACGCCGGTCCCTAGGGTGATGTATAGGCCGCATCTGGGAGTTTTGGGCAATCTGAGCATACTTGCCAGTCCTGCCATATTGGCGTCATTTGCAATAAATATTGGTATATTAGGAAAATATCGGGAAAGCAGCTCGCGGATGGGTTGATTTTTCCAGCCGAGGTTTTGGCACCACACTGCCATGCCGTCTTTGACTACTCCTGGCAGAGCCACAGAAATTGCGTCAATTGTCTTATCGTTCGTAATCAGGTGAATTTGATCGGCGACGCGTTGAATATATTGGTCTACGTTTTTAGGGGTGGGGAATTTAATGATATGCTTAGGATTTTTTTCCTCGTCAAAGCTGGCTACTAATGTTTTGGTCCCACCTGTGTCAACCGTAATAATCATATATTTATTATATCACCAGCTTTACTTATAAGAGGTCATTATGATATAATAAAGAAAATTTGAGTGGAGATGTAATATGAAGCGAGTAAATCAGACTGGATCAATTGGAATTTTTGTAGTAGTGGGTGCTATTTTAGTGGCTATATCTTTGGCTGTTCTTTACGGAATTAGGCAGAATAATTTGTCACAAGATGGGTCGCCAATTTCTAGCGATTTGGTAGCGTCAGAGAATAGTAATAAGAATTCACAGAACAACAACACATCTCAGCAGTCCGCAGATCAAAAAACGAATAATCAATCAGGTGGAAGAGGTGAGGCGCGAACCGACGTGAAGACTGAAGAGTCGAAAAAGACAACTCCTACACCTGAATCTTCTCAGTCTCAACAATCGCCATCATCTACAACGCCAGCTCCTTCTACTCCTTCTAAGCAATCTGATAAAGGATTGCCAAAAACTGGACCAGAAGATGTAACTGTTTCTGCAGTGGCTTTTGGCATTTTGGCGTTTTTAACGGTGGCTTATCGGCGATCTCGCTATCTGATCTAGCTTTGACTTCTATCTATCTGTTGTGATATAATTGTGATAATCTGTGGGGATATTTTTATTATGTCCCTGAAGAATAATATCAATTTTAAGGAAGGGGTCTTTAGAAGACTTATGGCAGATGCCAAAATTACAATGGATGACCTGCTGGCTCAAGCAGGCGATAGTGTTAAACAACTTACTGTTGGTGAAACAGTTGACGGTACTGTTTTATCAGTAAAGAAGCACGAAATTTTAATCGATTTAGGACCTTTGGGTGTTGGCTTGGTCCCACGCCGCGAAGTTAGCCTTTCAAAGAACTACAATGTTGGCGATTCAGTAATTGCTAGCGTAATTGATACCGAATTGGAAGATGGTTATTCGCTACTTTCATTGCGCAAGGCTGCGAAAGATCGTGGTTGGGATGAAGTTATGGCTAAATTGGAATCTGGTGAAATCATCACAGTTGTGCCATACGACGCTAACCGTGGTGGACTACTAGTTGAATACGAAGGCATTCGCGGATTCTTACCAGTATCGCAATTGTCAGCTGAACACTATCCTCGTGTAGGTTCTAGTGACAAGGACGAAATTTTGCAACGATTAAATAGCCTGGTAAAGAAGGATATTAAAGCGCGAATCTTGGACGCTGACCGAAAAGCTAACAAATTGATCTTCTCTGAAAAAGAGGCGGTTAAAGAAGGCTTGGCAGAGCGATTCCAGAAGTTGGCAATTGGTGACACAGTTACAGGTGTTGTTACAGGTGTTGTTGACTTTGGTGTATTCGTTAACGTTGAAGGTATTGAAGGTTTGATTCATATCTCAGAAATTAGCTGGGAGCGTGTTAACAATCCATCTGACTATGTAAAGGTTGGTCAAACTATCGAAGCTAAGATTATCGCAATCGACAAAGAGCGCTTGAGCTTGAGCATGAAACAATTGACCAAAGATCCATGGTTGGATGAAGTTGAGCAATTTAAGCCTGGCGAGAAAGTTGAAGGAACTGTAACTCGAATTACTCCATTTGGCGCATTCGTACAGTTAAGTCCAGCGGTTGAAGCTTTGGTCCACGTGTCAGAGCTTGGCGGTGACGGTACTGATCCTGAAAAGGTATTTACGTTGAACGAGCGTAAAGAATTTACAGTTTTGGATATCGATAAGGAAAATCGTAAGATTTCTCTTTCACTCGGTAAATCATCAAAGAAAAAATAATACAAATCCCCTGAAGCGTAGTTACGCCCAGAGGTGAGAGGAGCTTATTATGGCAGAAAAAATCGTCAATATTGCGGATTCGGTAACGGTTGGCGAGTTGGCCGAAACTCTGGGATTGTCAGTAACTACGCTGATTGGTGAATTGTTTAAGAACGGAATCGCTGCGACAATTAATCAGCGACTAGATTTTGAGACTGCACAGATTATTGTTGAAGAATT
>CAUTOA010000033.1:0-5428 GCA_963540205.1 uncultured Candidatus Saccharibacteria bacterium | reverse complement strand
TTTGCGGCGAGAATGCTGGCACGACTGACGTGGTTTTGGTGCTGGGCGAGAAAGAGAAATCAGCCATGCGCCTACCATTTAAGGTGGATGCTAATGACAATTTATTAAGCCAATTAAAAAACACTCTGGGTGAAGAGTGTGTAGTTCTAAAGTGATAGTTAGCCCGCTGACAGAGGAGCCCCAGCCGGAGCTGGTTGCTCTACGGCGGACTTAACTATCAGCGGGACATAAAGCCCTGTTCTCGTTAGAGAGCGGAGTCTTCGTGCAGCTTGCGCAAGTAGTACGAAGCGACGTACAAACTTGCAGCTTGGAGCGCTCCTAAAACTAGGTTGACGCCAAGGCTGTTCATCATCGGCCAGAACCGCAGCCAGAAATAAGAGTACACAGCTAAGATAAGTACTAAGGTCGCTAGGCCCAAGTTTAGCTTATCCTTGCTAAGGCTATGGTCGGCCTTTTCTGCAAGCGCAGTTATTTCAGACGATAGACAGATCAGCAATAGCTGAACCATGATAGCGAGCACGAACATCGTGCCGCACTCCTTTCCATCTAGGACTATAAAGGGCTGCTTTTGCATTGGGATAATTCCCAACAAAAGCTATATATAAATCTACAATATTTATTTAATAAAGTCAAGCGGCGTGATAAAAATAAATTACCTTCAAATGAAAATAGCCCGCCAAGAGAGCTCCAGCCAAGACCAAAAGTCTCAAGGCAAGCTATTTTCTGACAGGGAAGATTAGTCCAAATAGCGCAATTCCTGTTGCGACCGACACATTGAATGATTCTTTTTGGCCGAACATCGGGATTTCTACAGTGAAGTCGCAATTGCCCAAAAGCTCCAGCGTGATTCCGTGGACTTCTTCTCCGAGTAGCAGCGCAAATTTTTCAGGCGGCTGAAATTCTGATAGCATCACACTATCTTTTGATTGCTCCAGCGCAACAATTGGCAAGTTTTCTGTTTGCTGATTCTCTTTAATCCAATCATTAATATCTTCGTAAAACTCAAACGGCACCAAACTTTCCGCGCCTAAGGCTGTTTTATGAATTTGGCTGGTGATTTTTTCGCGAATATGCGGCAAGCGAGGATCTTCAGATCGAATTTCTCCATCGATAAGCGCACAAGCGGGCGCCTTGCTACATAAACTCAATTCTGGATACGGCGTGTAACCACTAAGAATAATCTTTTTTATACCAAATCCTTCGGCTGTGCGAAAAATTGCCCCAACATTATGCGTCGAGCGAATATTGTGGACTAACAGAGTAATTTCTGGATTCATATCACTATTATATCACTCGTAAAACCGTAAGCTTTTTGGTATAATTTTCATATGGACGAAGATAAAATTCAGGCGCGACGCCGCGAGCAGGATGAGGAAGCGACTCGTCGTCGAGCGTCAATTTTAGGACTTCAATATCTTGATGGGCGGGAATTTGAAGATACTTTACCCTTGCTTAAGGATGTTTTAACGATAGAAGAGATGTATAAAGGCAGGTTGGTCCCGTTAGCCTTTAACGAGGAAGATCAATCTTATCGATTTGGTGTTACGTCGCAAACTTCTGAGTCGTTGATGAAGCGGATGCGAGATCAGTATGTTGAAAATGGCAAGCGAATCTTCTTCTTCTTAATTTCTGGTTCGGCGTTTCGGTCAATTATGCTCAGGTTTGATCCGCCAAAAAAAGTGATTTACGATAATATTGAAATTGCTAAGGAAGGTGATAGTGATACTCTGGCGCAGGTTACGCAGACTTTGGCTTCTGTGGGCACGAATGACGTATTTAATTATTTGATTGACCAGGCAGATTTGTTGGGCGCGTCGGATATTCACATCGAAAATCAGCGCGAATCGATTCGAATTCGTATGCGTGTTGACGGAGCTTTGCATACGGTGGCGGAGCTTAGTAGGGATAGATATCGAGTGATTATGGCGACTTTGGCGTCGCGCGCGAATATCTCTACCGCTTCCAGAGAGCCTCAATCTGGCCACATGCAGCAGGAAATTCATAGAAACGGCGCATCACATGTGCTGAATTTGCGTGTGGAAGCCGTGATGACGGTGTATGGCTTAGACTTGGTGCTTCGATTATTCAATTTCGACGAGTCAATGTTGAACTTGGATCTTTTGAATATTTCAAAGAAAGAGCGCGAGCAAATCGATGAAGTTATTTCTCATCCGCGAGGGATGTTGTTGATGGTTGGTCCTACTGGTTCGGGAAAGTCTACGACGTTATATAGTATTCTTAACGCTCTTAATACGCCAGACCGAAAGATTATCACGCTGGAAGATCCTGTAGAAAATACGATTCCTGGGATTGCTCAGATTCCGATTGATACGACGAATGGACAGAGGTTTGCTGATGGTTTGCGTAGTGTTTTGCGTCTTGACCCAGACGTGGTGATGGTTGGTGAGATTCGCGATAATGAAACTGCGAAGACTGCGATTCAGGCTTCAATTACGGGACACTTGGTGTTGTCCAGTTTTCACGCCAATTCGACTGCGGCGGCGTTTAGTCGTATGATCGATATGATTGGGCAAAACCCGATTTTTAGCTCGGCGGTTCGGCTGGTGATTGCTCAGCGGCTGGTGAGGCGATTGTGGGATGATAGCAAGGAAGAATATGAGCCAGATGAGGCGACTCGCAAGTGGGTGAAAGAGGTTTTGAAGGATTTGCCAGAGAATGTTGATTGCCCAGATTTGGATACGTTTAAGCTTTGGCGTGCAGTGCCGACAGACGACGTTCCATTCGGCTATAAGGGGCGAATTCCAGTAATGGAGCAATTGGTCGTGAGCGAGAATATTCAGAAATTCTTGCGCGGCGATGTTGAGGATGTTCACACGGAAGCGATTGAGAAGGCTGCAAAAGAAGATGGCATGGTGACGCTACTTCAGGCTGGCGTGTTAGCGGCTCTTCGCGGCGAAACTACATTAGAAGAAGTTAACAGAGTAATATAATTGACTTTATAGCTATAAACTGATAGAATATTAGTTTATGAGCGAAATTCCGGAATATCCTTATCACGATGGTGAATCTTCAGCGTCTGAAAAAGACTCTGTCTATGATTTTTTTGGTACTTTCATTATTTTTTTTGAACTTATATATGAAAAAGTGCCCAAAGATTTACCCAAATTTAAGGACTTGATTGAGAAACATAAGGATGTAATTAGTACGCTTAAGCAGGCTAAGGATGCATATGACCAGTCTCCTAAATATTTGGAGATCCGCTACGATTTTGGCGAAGTAAGTTCTCGATTGACAGAGGAATTTAATAAGGAATACGAAGCCTCATTAAACGCTTTTATGTCGTCATTGGATAAGATTTTTCCTGCTAATATAGCAGAAGTTAATGTTCCGAAATACTGCAATTTTGAGGGGTGCAAAATTCCTAAAGTAAAGAAATTTCAGAGGAATAATAATCTTAACCCAGATGTTGCCGACTCTGAATATATACGACTCGCATTAGGGACTAAGAAGGCTGTGATTGATGGTGTCTATGAGGAAGACGATACTTCTTCATCTATAGAATTTGAAATAAGTCAGCCTGAATATAATCCAGTTCGTGAAAATACGGACAGATTGGTTAAGCTGTTGGCGAATTTTTCGGCGCTTAAAAGCAACGAGTTTGATGCAATGCGCGAGAGCAAGGTTGGTGTACGCATGGAACGTGTTGAAGATTTTTTTAATTATGAAAGAGACCTGAAGTGGGCGAACGCCATACTTGACTGTGTAAACGAGATGAAAGACCTGAATGAGGAGTCATGGGCTCGTAAATATACAGAGATTGTATTCGAGGAAAATTGTTCGAATGTACAAACTTTTGCTAAATCTATGGTGGAAGAAAAAGCTAAGTTAATTTTAGAGAGGGAGCTGAGGGTTCTTTCTGAAAAATTCACAACTTACAAAGTGGCACCTGAAATTGCGCGTAACTCTTTGGGTAAAGCTACCAAGAAGAAAAGGTCAAATAAACCGGAGTCGAGAGCTGAAGAAAGCTCTCGGCCGGTAGAGATTGGGTTAAAGGCGGGAGATGTTGTAGAGCTTGATAATGAGACGTTTCCGTGGCTTAAAGAAGATTCTATTGTGAATATACTGCATATTGAGCAAGGCAACGGCGGCACTGTGGTTGCCGTAGTCGACGCGCGTACTAAAGAGGCTAAAGGGATTGAGCATGAAATGACTGGATATGAAAACAACGAGAAGAAGCAGGATATTCTGCCCATTATTAAGGAAAAATTAATTATGGCCGCCAAATGTGTGGCAACCTCAAGAAATAAGTCTGTCGGTTTGCCGGTTGGCTTAAAAAATAACAAATCAAAAGAGCTTTATCCGTTTATAATTTACGCCTGGAAAGATCGGGCGCATGATGCTAAGAGGGTTTATATGTCAAAAGTCAGCGTTGAGAATATGTCTGATAAAAGTGAGACTAAAAGATCTCTTCAGGAAACTGGAGTGACTGAAGTCATTTTATTCTTAGGAGCTTGCGACAAACAGAATCAGAAATCGTTAGTAGCTCTGTTTATGGATGGAGACGCTCGCGATGCAGCTAAGTACGGTGCTGGTGCCTAGATTTATTTAATAACGTTAGCAACAGCCTCAACAACACCTTCATCAAATGCGGTTGGGACGACTTTATCGACGGTTGGATTTTCGACCAGGTTAGCTAGTGCTTCAGCGGCCGCCAATTTGTGCTGATCGGTGATTTTCTTAACTCCGTGATCTAATGCGCCGCGGAAAATTCCAGGGAAGGCTAGGGAGTTATTGACCTGATTTGGGAAGTCGCTACGACCCGTGCCGATGATTGCGACGCCGGCTTGTTTGGCGACATCTGGCATAATCTCTGGAACAGGATTTGCTAGTGCGAATACGATTGGATCTTTCGCCATTTTTTGGACTAATTCTGGAGTGAGAAGTCCTGCGCGCGATACGCCGATGAATACGTCTGCGTCGGTGATGGCGTCTTCAATTGAGCCAGATTGCGATGCGTCGACATATTCCAATAGCGCGGTTTTTTCAGCGTTCAAATCTGTGCGTGATTTTCCGACAATTCCTCGGCTATCCACCGCTACGATGTTTTTTGCTCCGTAAAGATTTAACAATTTGATGATTGCCGTGCCAGCTGCGCCTGCGCCGATGACCACGAATTTGCAGTCCGTCAGGTTTCGTCCTGTCAATTTAGTGGCGTTAATTAAGCCCGCCAACACAACGACAGCCGTGCCGTGTTGGTCGTCGTGGAAGACTGGAATATCTAATTCTGCCTTCAATCGCTCTTCAATTTCAAAGCATTTTGGCGCGGCGATGTCTTCGAGGTTGATGGCGCCGAAGCTTGGCGCAATGGCTTTAACTGTGGCAATGATTTCTTCTGGTTCGTGGACGTCTAACACAATTGGCACTGCGTCGACATCGGCAAAATGCTTAAATAACAAAGCTTTTCCTT
>CAUTOA010000032.1:0-5512 GCA_963540205.1 uncultured Candidatus Saccharibacteria bacterium | reverse complement strand
TCACGGCGTGAAGGTTCAAGTCCTTTCATCCGCACCAAGAATTGAAATTTTTCACTATAAAGAAAATCACCCGTAGTTAGGGTGATTTTTAATGTCATAAGTTCATATTTCAAAGAAGGGGTTGACAGGCAACCGTAAGTGGAACAGATACTTATCAACCCTTTCTTAGATAGATGTGCGTACGCTTCAGAAAAGCTTAAACTTATACAGCTCATCATACACTGAGGTATATAATTGACTGTACACCCTAGTCTTGTACTTTCGACCACTCACCTGGCGGAATGCCTCCATTTGTTTGGACAGCTCCTTCTGAGCCTCTTTCCACTCTATCACGGCGTCTTGATACCTGTCCCAATACACCATCGCTTCCGAATAAGAGCTTTCGCTATATTCGCTGAACATAGAAACAGACCTGTAAAACGCATGCTCGGAGGATTCCAAATGGGAATCAGCTTTAAGAAGCCTCGCTTCTGCTTCCTTAATGCGGAAGCGAATACTGTCAAGCTCAGGGCTAGACTTTCCAAAAATGCCCATCTTTCCGAAAAGAGCCTTGAGAAAGTTCATCGCTCCATCTTTCTTCTCATCCTCGCGGGTGCGCGATAGTGTATTGTTCTTTAATACACGAGATGAGATCTCATTCCTCTTTCCAATTTCTTCCAGAAAAAGAAATAAAAACTCATCTTGTGTTCGATTGCCTGTCAATGAACAATTTCGGATAAGGATTAAAACTCAACTCATCAACGAAATCCATTTTCATTTATATCACACTTGTGTAAAAAAGTCAATATTATTAGGGTCTAGATTGTTTAACAAACCTCTCTGGCGTATCAATTAAGCCATCTCTGTTAATGTCTTCACTATTCTCTGATTATGGCGTCGATCAGTTTCGCCTCTGCTGAACTTATTTTTGCTGCAACCACTGTGCTAACTCCTTCCATACTACAGCTATCATGTCGGTCTTTTCATCGTCACTCATCTCAGCTATCGTCTTGTTTGCGCCATCAACTTTGAAATATTTATCGTAGTCACGACCGTTCTCGCCGCGTGGTTCGCTGAGTAATTCACCATGCACTTTGTACGTAAACGTCTTGATTTCTAGTCCATCTAGATACGTAACCGTACGCTGAGTGTATGCCCCTCTGTCATCTTTAAGCAATTTTACTATGTTTTCTATGCCGATAGTATCAAGTGCGTACTTCGTATAAACCCCTGGAAAACCTTTGAGGCTTTTGATGAACAGTCCAGAATCCATAACAACCAGTGGGCTCTTTAGTAGTTCGTAGTATTTTTGAGCTTTATCAATGGATACTTCTTCTTGGCTATCTGATTGAATTTCCGGTACATCAGGCAGCTCCCTGTCGGGAGCTGTGAGTGTTAGACCCGCCCCTAATAATGCCTGGTTTGCTCCAGCTAATTTATATTTGTTGGTTGTGGCGTAGGTTATATTCATAAAGCCCCTCCTTTATTGAATTATTCTTTTCTTTGCCATGCAGCTCTTGCATAAAAAACATTCTTCATTACCACTAGTACAGGAATTAGCATTGGAACAGACCATGATCGTATCAGTAACGAGGGACAATAGACTCATATCTGGATATTCCGACCCCTCAGGAAGCATCTTTTCTGCGCCTATTATAACCGTTCATATAGTCTCCTTGTTTACTCAACTCATCAACGAAAGCTACCTTTATTTATACCACACTCGCGTAAAAAGTCAATAGAACACACTCGATGTAACTTGTCAGGACTTAAAACCTGAACTATAATTAGCTCACATCACGAGTTCGTTAGGTAAAACGACAGATGTAATTACGGGAAATTAGCTCAGTTGGCTAGAGCGCACGATTCACATTCGTGAGGTCACAGGTTCAAGCCCTGTATTTCCCACCATTTCACGTTAGGTATAAATATGGAATCTTTTTACGTTACGTCAACTCATCTTGACATAGATATGGCGACTAAACCTCATCCGTCTGGATTGGTTATATTCTCGCGAGAATTATCTACAAACGGGGAGCCGACCGGGCACATAATAGTATCTCCCAAGAACCATCATACAGATATATATCGTGATTACCTTGAAAGAAATAAAGCTTTAGTAGCAGAACGTGAACGTTGGGGAGTAAAAAATCGACAAGGCAAGATTGTAAATTACTTCGCCCGAACAGAACCTGCTTACGGAATATACATACCTCAGCTAGACGATATGCCGGACTATCCCGAACTACTAATAGCTTGTACGAAGAATAAAAAAGCGAAGAGATTAGCCCGCAAAGAATTAAAAATAAATCCGACGCAAGTTAAATTGGCAACGCAAGCCCTCGGTATAGTAATGTCTGATTTAGATATTTTGTATAGAGCCGACGGCAAAACTCGACTGATAAATTTTCCAAAAGACCAACTTGACGAACAGCAAATTACAGTATATTAAAGTGTTAAACACAACTTTCACTCTTTTTATTTCCCCTTTATCGTGGTAAAATTTTATATTAAGAGGAAGGTCTGTGTTAATATCAGACCATATTTTTATGAAGGACGCTAGCAAGATTCGAAACATTGCCATTATTGCCCACGTCGACCACGGCAAAACGACCATGGTTGACGGGCTATTAAAGCAGTCGCGAACATTCCGCGACAACCAAGCCGAGATGAGCCAGGAATTGATTATGGATTCCGGCGATCAAGAACACGAGCGCGGTATCACCATCACCGCCAAACAAACGTCGATTTTTTACGGTGACTATAAAATAAACATCATTGATACGCCAGGACACGCCGATTTCTCTGGTGAAGTTGAGCGAACCCTGAATATGGCTGACGGCGTTCTGCTGATTGTGGACGCGCAGGAAGGTCCGATGCCTCAGACCAAATTCGTATTAGCGAAGGCGCTTGAGCTGGGACTGAAACCTGTCGTGATTATCAATAAGATTGACAAGCCAGCCAGGCGAATTGCCGAAGTTGAAGATGAGTTGAGCGATCTGTTTTTGGAGCTAGCGACCGACGATTCTCAATTGCAATATCCAATTTATTACGCAATCGGACGCGACGGAAAATCATGGAAAGAAATTCCCGCCAACACCGACGAAGACGCGGATTTGACACCAATTTTTGACGCGATTATTAACGATATTCCAGCGCCAGACGTGACGGAAAACGGCGCGTTTCAACTGCTTGTTACCAGCTTACAATATGACACGTTCCAGGGGAAATACGCGATTGGGCGAATTGCTCGCGGATCCGTTAAGCGTGGCTTGCAAGTCAGTTTGATGAAAAATGGCGAAGTCGCGGGCTCCGCACGAATTGAGAAAGTTTTTGGCTATCGCGGCTTAAATCGTGAGGAACTTGACGAAGCTTTTGCTGGCGACATTGTGGCGCTGGTTGGCGTGGCTGACGCGCATATTGGCGATACGATTGCCGACAAAGAACAGCCTGAGGCGCTGCCGACAATTGACATTGAAGCTCCAACTCTGAGTATGTACCTCGGACCAAACACCAGTCCAATGAAAGGCCGCGAGGGCGAGTTTACGACATCCAGGCAAATTGGCGACCGATTGAAGCGAGAGCTTGAAACCAACGTGGCGCTGCGTGTTGAGGAGAACGGAATTGGCTTTACGATTTCTGGACGCGGCGAATTGCACTTGAGCGTTTTGATTGAAACCATGCGACGTGAAGGATTTGAGTTTGAGGTTGGACGACCGCAAGTTGTTACAATTACCGAGGACGGCGTCGAAAAAGAACCGATTGAAGAACTGCAAATTGAAGTCGGAAGCGAATTTATCGGCGCGATTAGCCAAGAGCTTGGCGCGCGACACGCCGAAATGAAATCCCAGGAAACGACCACCACTGGCGCTGCTCGCCTGACTTACATTTTGCCAACGAGAGCTCTGATTGGTCTGCGCAACATTTTATTGACCGCCACCAGAGGTACGGTGATTATGAATTCCCTGCCTCACGGATATCAACCGCTTGGCGGAAAACTGCCAAAAACCCGCAATGGAGTTCTGATCGCATTTGAGGCTGGCACGACAACACCTTACGCTCTGCAAGCAGCGGAGGCGCGCGGCGAATTATTGGTCGGACCAGGAACAGAAGTTTACGCCGGAATGATTGTCGGGATTTACAATCGCCAAGAAGACATCGAAATCAACGTTTGTAAAGCCAAGCATTTGACCAACATGCGTTCCAAGTCGTCGGATGGAACTGTACAATTGACGCCATTTACGCAGTTTAGCCTGGAGCAATGTATCGACTTTATCGAAGATGACGAGCTTTTGGAAGTTACGCCAAAATCATTACGACTTCGCAAGCGATATCTGGACGCAAACGAACGAAAACGCGCCGCGAAACAATAGTCGTGTAAACCACAAAATAACCGCCCCGTAATGAGGCGGTTTATTTTTATATGCAGACAGGAATTAGTTGACAAGAGTTTCTTTGACTCGTCGAGAAGCAAAGAAGTACAAGATTACCAATCCTTCTACTATTAGCATTGTAACGATTGCAGTAATAAATGCTGGAGCGTCTACTCCCGATCTTCCAGATGCATATATAACTACCGCATTCGCAACGTTGCCCAATCCAGCTGTGGCGATCGTAGCAACAGCTAGCCACTTGCCAAGACGCTTCTGCATCGTTATGAACACAACTGCACAAATAGCTAAAACCACTAGTATAGGTGAAAATATCAAAGAAATGACGTTCTCTGGCTGGCTAAGATTCATTATCGCCTGGAAAAACACTGCTGTATTGACAAGGCTACCGATAACGAAACAAACAACAAAGAACATTAACCAACCCTTAACGCCCTTCAGAGATTCTGCCATCACGACATATTGCACTGGCGCTGCTTGAGGTTGTGCAAAATATTGCTGGCTGACTGGTTGCTGCTCATACGGCGTATTCTGCGGTTGCGGTGCGGGACCGTACTGTGCGTTTGGATCAGGCTGTGGCGCATATTGCGGCTGCTGAGATTCTTGTTTTGGCATATTAACTTCTCCTTTTAAGAATATTGATATGCCAATTATACCACATCCTTAATTTCCTCTGGTAAAAATCCTTTGTCGTGCTTAAAGCCAGCTTGCCACTTATAGTCCTTATTATAGCCCAAATCTTTCATCAATTTGGTCGGAGCGTTCCTGAGATGTAACGGCACGGGAGAATTCGGATATTTACGCGCCAATTCAAAAGCGCCGTGCATTAAATCGGTAATTTCACGCGACTTCTGGCTGCGAGCCAACGCAATAGCGCAATGGAATAAATTATACTTCGCCTCCGGAAGACCGACGCGCTCGACAGCCTCAAACGTCGCAATTGCCAAGCTCAGCGCACCATTGCCCGCCAGCCCGATATCTTCCGACGCAAAAATCACCATTCGCCGAGCGATAAACTTCGGATCCTCGCCCGCGTCAATCATTCGCGCCAAATAATACGTCGCAGCCGTCGCGTCACTGCCTCTTAGCGACTTGATAAAAGCGGAAATCACGTCGTAATGCGAATCGCCTTTTTTATCATA
>CAUTOA010000031.1:0-5889 GCA_963540205.1 uncultured Candidatus Saccharibacteria bacterium | reverse complement strand
CACGGCGACAATTTGCCATTGAACGAAAATACGATTTCATCCGCGTCAATAATATTCAAAACCTCCGTTAGGTAGCGCGAATTAAGCGTTACTTGACCGTCTGCGGATATTTTAGCTGTCGCTTCTGAAGTGTTTTCGCCAAGTTCAGACGCAATCGAATGAATAGAAAGCAGGGAATTTTCCTCTGATGCGGTAATTGTAATTCCACCACCAGATTCACGCGCAAATAACGCCGCAATTTTCGTAACTCGACTAAAATCAGACTTCTTAATAACAATTTCAGTTTCAGCAGTTGATGGAATTAATTGACGATAATCAGGGAATTTTCCGTCAATTAATCGACTAACAATTTCCATATCTCCCGTCTTAAAACAAACTTGAGAATCGTCAAAAAGAACCGTAATTTTCTTCTCATCGCCAACACTCTTACTGACTTCCGCCAAAGTAGAGGCGGGAATAATGGCTGAAACTTCATTATCCGACTTTATCAGACGCTTTTCTGCCAGCCTGTAGCCATCAGTAGCAGCCAGATATAGCGATCCTTCATAATTATGCCAATAAACTCCCGTAAGCACCGCTCGCGTAACGTCAGAGCTAACAGCCAACTTCGTTTGAACTATGGCTTTCTTAAGATCATCAACATCAATTTCATATTGTATAGCGGTCTTTTCGTCAATTGTAGGCAGCTCAGGATACTCGTCAGCTACCACGCCATTGATAACTGATGAGAATTTTCCTGAAGTTATATGCAAATGCTCGTTTTTAGTTTCAAGTTGCACCGGACCGCTTGGTAAGTTTGTAATGAATTCTGACACCAGTCGGGCAGGGATTGTAATGGATCCATGATCTTCAATTTTCGCACCAATGTATTGAGTAGAAGCAATTTCCAAATTCGTTCCAGCAATCAATAATCTTCCTCCATCAGTACGAAGTAAAATATTATTCAATATCGGCAGTTCATTACGACTTGATGCGATATCTTTGATTAGATTAAGTGCTTTTGCGAGTTTTTCTTGGGTGACTGATACTTTCATTATACTTTCCTTAATTTTTAATTAGTCTTAATAGTAATAGGTGCTGTGGAAACTGGGTAAAAAATGTATTCAAACAGGGGTAGAGTGGCGATAAAATAGGTGGAAAACTCTGTGTGCTATTTGTGGACTTTATAGTGGATATTTGTGTATTATTCCACTGTCTGCTGACTTGTCGTTTTCTTTCCACAGATCTGTGTGTTGGTAAGTCGCCGCAAAAACACAACATCTGCACAGCTTTTCCACAATTAATGAACATATAATTTATCCTTAATGTCGTTAATTTGCTCGCGAATACTGACGTTGGTAAGACTTTCCTTAGTAATTTTTTCAATTGAATGCATAGCGGTCGTATGGTCTTTTCGTCCAAGTTCTTGGGCAATTTTCGGAAAACTCATTTTCAGCTCACTACGTAGAAGAAACATCGCAATTTGCCTTGGCATCGCGATAAATTTATCTCGTCTGGATGAGCACATATCTTTTACATCAATATTATAATAGCGCGCCGTCTTATCAATTATTTGTTTGGCGGTTATATGTTGCGGTCTGTTACGTTTAATATCTCCTAAAATTCCTTCAGCTGCCGCTAAATCAGGTGTGAAATTCTGCATTTCCGCATAAGCAAGCAGTCGATTCAAAGCGCCTTCCAGCTCGCGAATGTTTGTCTTAAAGTTGGTCGCCAGATATTCTACGACATCGGAATCTAGCTCAGTGTTGCTGAGTTCGGCTTTTGCTTTAACGATAGCGCAGCGAGTTTCATAATCGGGCATCTGAATATCAATCGCCATACCCCATTCAAATCGACTACGTAAACGATCGGTTAGAGTAGGAATACTTTTTGGCGGTTTATCTGAGCTAATAATGATTTGTTTATTGTTCTGATGAAGATCGTTAAATGTATGGAAAAATTCGTCCTGAGTTTTTTCTTTCCCAGCGATAAATTGCATATCATCGACAATTAAGACATCGACATTGCGATATTTATCGGAAAAACCTTTTTTCTTGAAACGAATAGAATCCAGAAATTCATTAACAAACGTTTCTGTAGTGATGTAAAGCACGCGCGCTGAAGGTTGTTTTTTAACTATCTCGTTACCAACAGCCTGCATTAAGTGAGTTTTACCAAGTCCAGAACCTCCGTAAAGATAGAGCGGATTATATTTTTCTCCCGGATGTGCGGCGACCGCTTGGCAAGCAGCATAAGCCAAATCGTTACTTGAGCCAACGATGAAGTTATCAAAGGTATATCTGGGATTAAGATTGCTAGAATGAGATTTCCTCGACGGTAGAATCAGTGGCTTTGCTGGTTCTTTTTGTCCACTTTTATCAACTTCACGATTAACACGCGGTTTTTTATTACTAGATTCGACGTTATAGGAAATAGACGGGGCATTAATGCCATTATGAGCTAAGGCCTCTAATATTTGCGGATGAAATCGCTTTTCAAGTTGAGTTCTAGCAAAAATATTCGGCGCAATTATAAGAACTTCTTTGTCGGAGATTATTTCCAATTTGGTATTTTTGAACCACGCAGTAAATGACGAAGACGATACAGTTACTTCAATCTCACCTAAAACACCCTGCCAGACTGCATGACTATCCACGAAAATTACTCCCTCAAATTCTGTTAACTATCCTTACTATAGCAAATATGGGGAGTTTTCCACAAGTATGAACGGAGTAGAAATGTTACCATTCAAAACAGGGGTAGAGTTTTCCACAATTAAAATTCTCATCTGTTAAAACTGTGGAAAAATATACGTCGATAGTGGAAAAGTCATTGTCGACTTGCAAAAAGTACTGAAAGAATATATACTATTTGTTGATATGCCAAAGCGAACATTTCAACCACACACCCGACACCGTGCAAAGACGCATGGTTTTAGGGCACGAGTTTCTACCAAGGCTGGTAGGCTGGTTTTGAAGCGCCGCCGCCTAAAGGGTCGCGCTAAAATTGCTATTTAATTAATAGCTAAAAATTATCCCGTCGATGAAGGCGGGATTTTTTGATATAATTGTAAAATATGTTACAACAATGTAATCGGTTTCATGGTCATGGCAGTCTTAAGTTTGTCTATAAAAATGGACAAGCGGTTCGTTCGTCTATAGCCACGATAAAATACGTGAAGAATCCGTATCGAAATCACAGTAGGTTTGCGGTCGTTGTTAGTAAAAAAGTTCTAAAATCAGCAGTGCGTCGGAATCGTATACGTCGACGTGTTTATGAAATTATTCGCCTGGAACTTCCTAATATGAAAAATGATCAAGACGTGGCTGTTATTATATTTTCGGCGGAAGTTTTATCGATGCCGCATAAAGACTTGAAGCAGACGATAAAGAATCTTTTCTCTCAAGCTCAACTGTATAAATAGACGCTTTTTTGCTATAATTAAGACATGAGTTTTTTTGATGAGTTTATTGTTCGACCGATTTTAAATTTGCTAATGGCTATTTATAGTCTGATTCCGGATTTTGGTGTTAGCGTCATTATCTTTACGATTATTGTAAGACTTTTACTTTGGCCGCTAATTAAGAAGCAGCTTCATCAAGCAAAGGCAATGCGTAAAATGCAGCCAGAGCTGGTGAAGATTAAAAAACAGTACGCAAAAAATCCACAAATGCGTAACTTGGCGATGGTGGAGCTTTATAAAAAACACAACGTCAGTGCCTTTGGCTCAATTGGCGTTATGATTATTCAGTTGCCAATTTTGATTGCGATGTATCGAGTGGTGCAGATTTTCGTTTCTAGTCGCGCTGATCTAGGAAAATATGTTTATGATTTTATGAAAAATCTGCCGGTTGCTGATAATCTAGTAAATAATCCAGATCAATTTAATCAGAATTTCCTGGGAATTATAGATTTGACACAACACGCAATATCAAAGAATGGAATTGTTGCTGGCTTGGTTATTTTGGCGGCAGTTGCGGCATATTTGCAATATTTAACTTCAAAACAATTGTCACCTCAATCTGACAGCAATCGTAAATTACGTGACATTTTAGCTGAGGCTGGCGATGGAAAAGAGGCAGATCAGGCGGAAGTAAATGCTATTATGACGCGAAAAATGATGAAATTTATGCCAGTAATGATGTTCTTCGTGATTGTGTATTTGCCAGCGGCTTTGGCGCTTTATTTGACAACAGCTAGTGCCGTGGGATATCTTCAGAACTATATCATTTTCAAGCAAGACTCTAAAGAAATGCAAGAAATTGCAGATAAAAAATCATCCCAAAAATCTAAAGCATCGACAAAAATCGATAAACGTGTTAAAAAGGCTACAGAGGCTAGGATAACTCGGATCAAGGCTAAGGATTAAGGAGGATTTATGGACCAAATTGAAACGGTTGAATTTGTAAAAAAATATTTAGAGGATTTGCTAACATTCTTTGACTTGAATCTAGAAGTTTCAGTAAAAATCGAAGATGGAATTGTTGTAGCTTCAATTCCACATAGCGAGCGAAGTAGCATTTTAATCGGCAGAAATGCGGAAACGTTGCGTAGTATTCAGAATCTTTTGTCGACGGCACTTCGCCATAAAGAAGCGTCAACTGTTCGGGTGAATTTGGATATTGCGGACTATAAAAAACAACACGCTGAAAAAATTGCCGAAAAGGCGCGCGGCTGGATTGAGGAAGTTCGACGAACTGGTGAATCAAAGGTGGTAGACTTGAATGCCGCCGATCGCTGGACAGTGCATCACTTGGCTGGTGAATATAGCGATATTGATACGCATTCTGAAGGTGAAGGCCGCGAACGACGGCTGATTATTAGTCAGAAGAGTTCTTAGCATCTTTAAAGACTATCCTGGAGTATAGAACGTAATTCCAGACGAGGCTGACTACTGTGGCGGCTAGCTTGCTAATTAATAGAGCAAGTGATTTATTTAATCCGAAGTTTATAAATATCGGTGTAATAATAGCAATAATAATTGTCTGAATTACCCATAAACCAAACAATGTAACTGCCGCGAATAAAAGAAATTGTTTTTTCAAGTTTTGGGATGTTGACTTGAAGGTGTATTTTTTATTTGCAAAAAATGAGAACAAAAAGGCAACGAATGTTGATATAAAATTAGCAAACTCTTTTGGGGTATTTAAGAAGATTGTTAGGCTAAAAAGTATGCCAAAATCTAGTATTGTATTAGTACTACCAACGATAAGAAATCTTAATTTATCGGCGTGTTTTTTTAATATTTCCTGCATGATACTCCTCTATTAAATATAATGGTCTATTTTTTGTTTCAATAAATATCCGTCCTACATATTCGCCAATTATGCCCAGAGATAATAACTGAACTCCCCCGAGGAATAAGATGACTGCCATTAAGGAAGAATAGCCAGCTCCGGTGGAGACTCCGAACAAAGGGCGAACTAAAAGATAGACTATCCAAACAAAAGCAATAAACGAAACAATGAATCCAAAAATAGTTGCCATGCGTAGCGGTGCGGTAGTAAAGCTGGTAATTCCGTCGATTGCTAAGTTAAGCAGTTTCCGGTAATTCCATTTGGTTTGACCAGCTAACCTGGGGTCGCGATTATAAAATATCTCTTTTTTCTTATAGCCAATCCAGCTGAAAATTGCCTTTGTATTGCGCTGAGATTCACGGAATTTTTGCAAAGCCTCAATGCATCGGCGGTCCAGTAAGCGAAAATCTCCAGTGTCGACCTGAATGGGGATGTTGGTCGATTTCTGCAATATTCTGTAATACCATTGGCTGGTTTTTTTCTTCAGCCAGGTTTCGCCTTGTCGGTTGTTGCGGCGAGCATAAACGTCATCGTAACCATCTTCCCAATACGAAATCATTTCCTGGATGAGCTCTGGCGGGTCTTGTAAATCTGCATCAATAATCACCAGAGC
>CAUTOA010000030.1:0-5900 GCA_963540205.1 uncultured Candidatus Saccharibacteria bacterium | reverse complement strand
GCAGATTGAAATAATTGGCACGAAGCCTAAAAATCCATTGACGAAAAGTAAGGGCGCGCAGATATTTACCGATTCTAAGGGCGTGGCGCATCGTGAGACGTATTATGATTTGCCGATGAACATTGTGATAAAATCCTGCGGCAGTGGCGGTACTTATACGGTGCGGGCGGATGGCGCGAAGGTTGATAAAGATGGTTATATTTTGGTGGCGACCAATTATGGCAATTATCCGCGATGTTCGGTGGTTGAGACCAGTATGGGTCCGGGCAAGGTTTACGATACCGGTGGATTTGCAGCCAAACATCCGCACGGATTCGACTTAGCGACTGACTGGACGAATGGAGATGGTCGCTAAATGGCTTCTTCTCATGGACCAAAAAAATCGCTTGGACAGCACTGGCTGAAGGATCCGGAGATTTTGGCGTATATTGCTGAAGCGGCCGAATTGACGGGTGATGATGTTGTGCTGGAAATTGGACCAGGGCTGGGCACCTTGACTAGTCGTTTGTTGGCTCGGGCTAATTCAGTGACCGCCGTAGAGTTTGATGCTGATTTGGCGCGAAAACTACCAGGGCAATTTCCTGGGAAAAAATTAACTGTCGTAAATCAAGATATATTGCAATTTGATCTGAACCAATTGCCAAAAAATTACAAAGTCGTAGCTAATGTCCCATATTACATCACCAGCAAAATTGTTGAAAAATTGATGACTGCGGAAAATAAGCCGAGCGTTGCGGTGCTGTTGGTGCAAAAGGAAGTTGCCGAGCGAATCGCGGCAGAGGCTGGGAATATGAGCATTCTGTCTGTGAGCGTTCAGATTTTTGCCGAAGCGGAGTTGGATATTGAAGTTCCTAGGCAGTTTTTTACGCCACCGCCAAAAGTTGACTCGCAGGTTGTGGTTTTGAGAACTCGCGACAATCCGTTGATTGTCCAAGAAGATCAGAGAGATTTTTTCCGCATTGTTAAGGCTGGATTTTCTGCAAAGCGCAAGAAGTTGCGTTCTAGCCTGAGCGGTGGACTGAACGTTAGTAAAGCTAGCGCCGAACAGTTGTTAAAAAAGGCTGATATTTCACCAGATGTCCGTGCCGAAGATTTGTCGATTGATGATTGGCGGCGGCTGCTCAAAGAATGGCGGGCGCGATGATTGTGGCAGATCAGCCGACGTGTTTTCCATCTGATCTATTGGTTGCAGTCTCGTCGAAAGACGACGGCACCATGCTCAATCGTATTCGCGGTCGCCACGTAGTTGAGGTGCTGGAAAATCGGCGGCGGTTTTGTGATCAAACTGGTGTTAAGTATGACGACGTTGTCTATCACGTGATTTCATACGACCAAGGACAAACGTTTGATAATATCGCCGAAGTTACTGAAACTGACACGACCCGACATAACAACGAGGGGATTTTTGCTGATGCGCTATATACCGAAGCGGCTGGCATCGGTTTATTTTTACCAGTGGCGGACTGTATCGCCACCGTTATATATGACCCAAAGCGTCGGGCGCTGATGCTGGCGCATTTGGGCCGGCATTCGACAGTTGCGCAGTTGATGTCTCAGGCCGTTCAGTATTTTGCCGAGCGCGGTAGCCAGGCAAAAGATTTGCAAATTTGGATGTCGCCAAGTATTACGCAGAAAAATTATCGTATGGATTATTTTGATCATACAAATGATACGAATTGGCACAATTTCTGCCGTCAAACGGCTGATGGAATTTATCTAGACATGCAAGGGTTCAATCGTTCGCTAGCCATCCAGGCGGGCGTTCCTGCTGAAAATATTTTCATCTCGCCAATTGATACAGCGGACAATCCAAATTATTTTTCGCACTCATCGGGCGATATTGGCGGTAGGTTTGCTGTAGTTGCGTGTATGCGATATTGACCGTCGACAGTTGTTTGTAATAAAAAGCAACTCAGTATTTTAAGACTGAGTTGCTTTTGTGATTAAAGGTTAATTAATCAATCAGATTTTCGTGTTTTAAATCCTTAACAGCATTAGTAGATTCTTCTTTGGTGAATCCCCATTGGTCCACAAGATTTTTTATTAAATCACTTCTACTATATTTTCCATTTTTCAGAATATCTATAGCTCGTAGTCGTGCTCGCTCAGTGTAATTGATATTGTATTCTGCTAGCACCTCTCGAACTTCTGATTCTACGAATTTTTCGAAGTGCGTCAAGTTGTATATCATGTGATTTTTTGAGTCCAAGCTTAGGTTAGTTTGGCTGTTGTCTAGGGCGAATTGATTAATATAGTTGCGTATATTGATTTTGAAGTCGTAATTCAGCTGATCAATACCTTTCTCTGCTTCTTCTTTTAGAAAACCCCTATAATTTACTAAGTCGTCTATTATAGCTTCTCTTGATGCGATGGGTTTGTGTTCGTTATGTCCGAGCACATATTTAGCTGCTGCTTTTTTAGCTTGATCTATAAAATCAATCTTTACGGTATCAAATGCTTTTTTTACTTCCTCTTTAGTAAATTTATGGTCCAAAAGAGATTTTTCGTACGATGATTTTGACATATAAGTTACGTCTCTTTCGTGCATAAGTCTGAGGTATTTAACGGCCTGATCTTGAAAATATTTAGTAAGATCCATCTCTCGACTTAACTCATCGAATGCTGTTGCGACATCTTGTTCTGTATATGCAGGAGAAAAGCGAAGACTTGAGTCAGTTAGGTATTGTATGATATCACTCTTTGAACACATGCTCTTGTAGTGGTCGCACATAGTAAACTGCTTCATTATAAATTTGATTTCTTCTTTAGCATTATTGGCATAATTATAATTTGGATATACAGTGTCTATGAATTGGACTGCCGTGTCGTAACTGGTTTTGTAGTTTAATACGAAATGCTCAATAGAGTTCTTTTTGGAGTGTTTCCTTATATCAAAGTATTTAGCTTTTTCTGCTAGCTCTCTCGAAAATCTCTTATCCCACTTTCCGTCGCTTCCAACTACATAATTGTCTGGTGTAATAGTATTCTTTAACATGTAACCATCTCTGCCGACGTAGTAGTCGCCGACCCATTGATTGGATAGCATGTGACCTTTGTTGTCGAAGTAGTACCACTTGTCGCCAATCATTTTCCAGTCGTTTTCTGTCATGTGACCGCTAGTGTTGAAATAGTACCAATAATCCTTTATACGCTCCCATTTGCTATGTGTGATGTATCCGCGTCCATCAAAGTAATACCATTTGCCATCTATTTGTTGCCAATCATTCTTTGGATAACTTCCATTGGAATTTTTATACCACCATCCAACTGAATCTCTCTGCCAACTCCCTCCGTTGGCGCTTGCTGTTGCTGGTGTGTAGACGCCGATTATAGCAATGCTAATAGCTGCGGCTACGGTTAAGTTTTTTATGAGTTTGTTCATAACTCTCCTCCTAATAAATTGTGATTATAATTATATCACATCAATTAGCGCCCTTTATCATTGGTCATGATCTGTTAAATTTGCTATAATTTACCTATGACTAAGAAACACGCTTACATCACTACCGCTATTCCTTACGTAAACGGCTTGCCGCACATTGGGCATGCTATGGATTATATGTTGGCAGACGTGTGGGCGCGATATTCCAGGCAGAACGGGCGTGAAGTTCGTTTTCAAGCTGGCGTGGATGAGCATGGCAATAAAATTGCCGCCAAAGCTGCCAGCCAAAATCAGACACCTCAAGAATACGTCGACCAAACGCACGCCAATTTTAAGAAGATGATTGCTGAGCTGAATATTTCAGTGACGGATTTTATTCGAACAACTGATGCGCATCACGTTGCTGCGGTGCAATATATTTGGCAGAAACTCGTTGAGGCTGGTTACATTTACAAAGGTTCATATGAAGGCTGGTATTGTCAGGGGTGCGAAGCTTTCGTTACAGATAAAGAAGCTGCCGAGAATAATGGGGTTTGTCCAGATCACCAAACTCCGTATCAGCGTTTGAGTGAGGAAAATTACTATTTTAAAACCAGTGCTTTTTCGGACAATATTCGTCAGGCAATTGAGTCAAATAAAATGAGAATCGTGCCTGAATTCCGTAAAAAAGAGTTTTTGGAACTGATGAAAGATGGCTTGAAAGATGTGTCGGTTTCTCGTCCGCGTAAAAATCTTAGCTGGGGTGTGCCGGTTCCTGGTGATGATAATCAAGTCATGTATGTCTGGTTGGATGCTTTGAGTAATTACATTACGGTTATTGGTTATCCTGATCGTCCAGAAGAGTGGCAATCATTCTGGCCGGCTGACGTGCAGGTCATCGGTAAGGATATTCTCCGTTTCCACGCTGGTATTTGGCCAGCAATGCTCATGGCGCTAGATTTACCGCTTCCGAAGGTTCTACTTGTTCATGGATTTATTAATTCTGGCGGAATGAAAATGTCAAAGAGCCTTGGAAATGGTGTTGGTCCGACTGACATTATTCCAGATTACGGCGCCGAGGTGTTTCGATATTATTTCTTGCGCCACGTACCGACGCAAGACGATGGTGACTTTACTTGGGAAAAGTTTGAAGCTGCGTATAATGGTGAGCTTGGTAATGATTTGGGTAATTTGGTTCAGCGAGTCGCTAAAATGGTACAGAGTTATCAAGCTGGCGTTATTGGCGACGCTCCACAATCAGAACACGATATGGGACCGTATCGTCAGGCGATGGAAAGTTATATGTTTGATCAAGCAATGGACGAAATTTGGCTAATTGTTCGCTCTTTGAATCAATATATTGAGCGAGTTCAACCATGGCAAGTTGCTAAAAATCGCGATAAAGATCCAGAGGCGGAGTCGCATTTGAGCGAGATCTTGGCGTATGCTTGCGGTACGTTGTTACAAGTGTCCGACATGTTGCGCCCATTTATGCCGCAAACTGCCGAGAAAATTCACGATATGTTTGCTAGTGGTGTTGTATCGTCAGAATTGACGCCTTTGTTTCCGCGCAAGTATATTCATACGCCAGATCCACGCGCTCCGAAAACAGAATCTCAGGTTAAATAGTTTATGATTGAGGCTGATAAGAAAAGTGCGACTGAGGGTTTACGTCTGATAGATTCGCATTGCCATTTGCATGATACGGAATTTTTCTCTGATAATCGCGAGCAATTTTACAAAGAAACGGTCGAGGCGAATATTGGCATGATTTGTGTTGGTACTGATCAGAAAAGTAGTCGGCAGGCTGTGGAATTTGCCGCGAATCATGAGTCTACTTGGGCGGCAATTGGCGTTCATCCGCACGATACGAAAGATGGCTGGGGAGATGTCAAAACTTTGCTGGAGAATAAGACGGAAAATTCTCCGATTGTGGCAATTGGTGAGATTGGGCTTGATTATTATTACAATAACAGTCCGCGGGAAACGCAAATTGAGGGCTTGGAGGCGCAACTTCAAATGGCGGTTGATTACGATTTGCCAGTAAGTTTTCATGTTCGCGATGGTGCCGCAGGTCAGCCGTCAGTTTGGGATGATTTTTGGCCAATCTTCGATAATTTTCCTGGGCTTCGCGGCGTACTGCATAGTTTTACGGACACGCGTGAAAATTTGGAAAAAGGCTTTTCGCGAAATTTGTATGTTGGGCTTAATGGAATTAGTACGTTCACAAAAGATCAATCGCAGAAAGAATTGTTTGCTTCAATCCCACTGGAGCGATTATTGCTAGAAACTGACGCGCCGTTCTTGACACCAGCGCCATTTCGTGGTAATATAAACAAGCCAGAATATGTGAGATTGGTGGCTGAATATTGGGCGAAGCAGCGAAATATTGATTTTGATGCCTTAAGCCAAGCTACTCTTCACAACACAAAAGAACTTTTTGGCATTTGAAAGTGGAGAAAATGAATAGTACGCCGGAATGTGTTACAAAAACACCTGAAATTGAAGCTCGCGAAAAACTTGCCGCTATTTTTTCTGA
>CAUTOA010000029.1:0-6157 GCA_963540205.1 uncultured Candidatus Saccharibacteria bacterium | reverse complement strand
GTAGCGCCACCGCCAGTCGAAAAATGAATCTGGTTTACGTCGGCTTTCGCCCCCAAATCCAGTCGCGCAAAACAGTGTTCTGGACTTTCGCAAACTGGCGTCAGTGCGTCCGATTGGCTTAAAAATACGTCTTGAATCGCCGCACCAACGGTGATGATTTTTGCCATTAAACCACCGCCTTTCGCACGGAATTAAACGCCTTAATCTTTGACTCCACCACTTCCTGTACAGCGGCATAAACTGGCGGCATTAATTTAACAATAGCGTACTCATTTGGATTTTCTCGCAAGGTTTTCTCCAAAGTCGTTCGGAAAGCATAGCGCATATCAGAATTGATATTGATTTTAGAAACGCCAATTTTCGCAGCGTCCTCGAAATAATGCAGTGGCGTTCCAGACCCACCGTGCAACGAAATCTGACAGTGAATAGCCTCGCGAATGTCAGCTAACAAATCCAAATCCAACACTTTCGGAACTGGATATTTACCATGCAAATTGCCAATCGCCGCCGCAAAAGTATCAATTCCAGTCGCCTCGACAAACGCACGCGCGCTCTCTGGCGTAGAGAAAGTCTTTTTTATCTCCTCGTAATTTATATCTTCCGTATGGACATTTGAGCTCCCGCCAAAATAATGTGGCTCAGATTCCACTAGCGCGCCAGTAAACTTGGCGTATTCAACAACTTCACGAGTCTTCGCAATAATTTCCTCGTCCGAAGCGTCGTGATTTGCCTGAGAGATATCAATATGGACAAACTCATATCCAGCGTCAATCGCTCGCTTACAACCCTCAACCGTCGGACCGTGGTCCAGATTCAAGTACATTTCAATTCCGTACTCAGCTTTATAATTGTCCACCAAATCACGAACGTTCTCTAGACCCATAGCCTTCACTTCGGCGTCGGAAACCTCAACCAACACTGGCGATTGAAGCTTTTGTGCTGCCCGCGCCACCGCAATCAGCGTCTCTTGATTGTCAATATTAAACGCCCCAACCGCAAAGCGTTGCGCTCGTGTTCGCTGCATTAAATGACGCGCCCGCGTCGTGTTTTTCCGAATCTCTGAAATCGATAATCCCATACTGCCCCCTAAAATACTTATGGTAATTATATCAATTACCGCCCGCTATGCCAAGAGAATAGTAGCTCCTGGCGGGTTTTTACTGGAGAAAATTGACAACACTACGAACAATTGAATCGACATCCAAACCGTGCTTTTGCCACAATTCAGACATTTTGCCAGACTCGCCAAACGCGTCATTAACACCGATTCGCTTCATCTTTACAGGCAAATTCTCACTAAGAACTTCTGCCACGCTTGAGCCAAATCCACCAGTAATCTGTCCTTCTTCCGCAGTAATAACAGCTTGGCATTTTTGAGCCGCGTCAAGTATCGCATCCTCGTCCAACGGCTTAATCGTCGGAAAATGAATCACCTCCGCCTGAATGTCATATTCATTCGCGAGCTTTTCCGCTGCCAATAACAATTGATAAGTCATCACGCCAGTTCCAAACAAAGCAACATCTTTGCCGCGCCTCAACGTGTAGCTTTTTCCAATCTCAAAAGTAGATTGATTTAAGAATAACGGCGTTTTTTCTCTTGGCAATCTTACGTAATTCGGGCGTTTATCTCCAGCCATTGCCGCCGCCATTAGCTTAGCCTCATTGGCATCACCGGGTGCCAAAACCACCATATTAGGCAAGCTTCGCATCAGCGCAATATCTTCCAACATTTGATGCGTCGCACCGTCCGGACCAACATTAAGCCCCGTATGAGAACCGACCAGCTTGACCGGCTGATTATTAAGGCAAATAGTCGTGCGAATCTGCTCCCAGTTGCGACCCGGACTAAACGCCGCATAACTGGCCGCAAACGGAATATTTCCCATAGCCGCCAGCCCAGACGCCACAGTAACCAAATTCTGTTCTGCCACACCAACTTCAATTGCCCGCGGTTTCCCGATTTCCTCGTAAAACTCACCAAAGCCAACACTCTCCATTAAATCCGCGCTCAGCGCCACCACCAAATTATTCTTCTTCGCAATATCCACCAATCCTTCGCCAAAGCCAACGCGAATTGCCGCAAGTTCCAAATTCTGCCAATTCTCCATTAAGAAACTCATTCGCCGCCTCCTTCGCTCAATTGAGCAAGCGCCCGCTCCGCCTCCTCGGCGTTTGGAGATTTTCCATGCCAACGGTAATCGTATTCCATAAAATCAACGCCACGGCCAGGAATTGTATGCGCAATTATCACGCTCGGCTGTCGAGAATTCTTTGCCTTATCAATCGCCTGAACTATCGCCAAATGATTATGTCCGTCAATTTCCTGCGCATCCCAGCCAAAACTTCGCCATTTATCCGCCAAATCCCCTAGTGGCATCACCTTTTCCGTATCGCCACCAATCTGAATATTATTTCTATCAACAATTGCAATCAAATTCGATAGATTATATTTTTTCGCAAACATCGCCGCTTCCCAAATATTCCCTTCATCCAGCTCGCCATCGCCCAAACTGCAGTAAACGAATCGCTCAGAATTGCCGCCCAAATATTGCAATGAATACGCCATGCCAGCCGCTTGACTCAGACCGCAGCCCAGAGGACCGCTAGTCGTTTCAATTCCCGCCAGACTGCCGCGTTCTGGATGACCTTGAAGCTTGGAGCCAAATTTTCGCAAATTAGCCAACTCTTTTTTGTCAAAAAATCCCCGCTCCGCCAGCGTGGCATACAAAAGTGGCGCATAATGACCATTGCTCATCACGAAAATATCCCGGTCTTCCCAATCAGGATTCTCAGGGTCTAGTTGCATGGCATGAAAATACAAAACCGCCATAACATCAGCAAAACCCAAACACCCAGCAGGATGCCCTGAACTAGCCGCAGATAATTCGCGGATGACAGACTTTCGTAATTGTTGCGATATTTTCTTCAATTTCGCTATTTGATCGACATTCATTAAAGCACGCTCGTTTTATTAATCTCCTGCTGCAATCTGGAGAAAATGGTGCGCGGATCTGACGATTTCTGAATAACGCCACCAACGTTCAGAACGTTAACACCGCCCTGAACCAAACTGTACGCATTATCTACCGCCACTCCACCGTCCCAGCCGATTTCAACACTAGGATTAATAGCTTTAATAAGTCGTATTTTTTCTAGTTGCATAAGACTAGCAGTTCCGCCAAATCGCCCCAGCTCACCGCTAAAAATCATCACATGATCTGCTATTTTTATCAATTCCTCAACCGTTCGCGGCACTGTCGGCTTTAGTAGCGCTAATCCCGCCATAATTCCAGCTTGGCGAATCTGCATAAGCGCAGTCTTCACATCTCCCGTCGCCTCTGCATGAATAATAATCATATGCGGCCTTAAGGCAATCAACTTCGGAACATACTCAGCAACATCATTAACCATCGCATGGATATCAATCGTCCAACCCTCCGGTGCCCACAATTCAGGAATGCCAACTGTCAATGTCGGAGCAAACTCACCGTCAGAAATGTCAATATGCACACGCTCAGCAAAACCCGTTATTTTATCAACCTGCTCTTTGTATTGTTCGGCATTTTCTGCCAAAATTGCTGGTGCGATTACAGAGCTACTCATGACAATTCATCCAATTGTGCATTACGCCTATTAAATCGCGGGGCATTCGCATAAGGAGTGTTCAGCCACGTTTCCACAATCCCCTTCCAAGCAGACTCATTATCTTCCAAAACTCGCGCTGGCAAACATAGAACATTTGAGTCGTTATCTTGGCGCGTCATCTTTGCCTCAAACGCATCCCAAATCACACTGGCACGGATTCCCTTAAAGCGGTTCGCCGCCATACACATTCCTTGACCGCCGCCGCAAATTAATATCGCGCGCGGATCTTTGCTATCATCACCAATAACCTTCAACGCCGCCGCCTGCGCGAATTGCGGAAAATCGTCATCAGGATTTAATTCTACACCACCTACGTCTTGAACGTCATAGCCATTCTTAACCAAATAGGCAAAAACTTTTTCCTTCAACATAAAGCCGCGGTGGTCAGATCCGAGGTAGATTTTCATAATTTTAGTATAAGCGTTTTCGATGATTTTTGCAAGGAAAAGTTAGGTATTTTATCAGAGGTAGGGCGTAGCTATTTGACAAATAATATTGACATTTTGTGGCTAGTATGATATATATATATTAACTTTTGCTCAGAGTTTTGTTTTGGGGCGAAAGTCGCCCTTTAGCTTTGAGCTCACCTTTTGAGAGGAGGTGAAACGAATGAGGGGATTATTGGAGGTGATCGCGGAGGCGATCGGAGAGGCGGTCGCGGAGGCGATCTTGTTAGTGCCCAACGCCTGGTTGATCTCTCTTCTTACCGAAGCTCTAAATAACTCCGGTTTAGATCAGATTCCAGCCCTGTCATTCTGGCAGAGCTATGGAGTCATTGGCTTGATCTACTTGTTAGCTTTCCCGTGGCGAGCGGGAGGGAGCAGTAAATAGATCAGGCTTAACGCCCGCACGAAAATAGCTCGCTGAAAACTAATTCAATCTGAGTTGAGACGCAATTTCCGCGTTTCCTGGGTTGAATTATCCAGTTTCAGTTTGAGCACGTTTCCGGCGGGCTATTTTCATAGGAAATTATGTGTAGTTATTCGCTACGTTTAAGATAGTATCCAATATCAGCAACCAACTCGACCAAACGGTTAGAATAGCCCCATTCATTGTCATACCAGACCATAACCTTGATCAAATTACCACCAACTACCTTCGTCAACGGAAGATCAACAATCCCCGAATATGAATTGCCAATAAAATCACGGCTCACCAAAGGCTCCTCAGAAACACCCAAAATGCCTTGATAAAAATTACTCTGGGCGGCTTTTTTGAACGCGTCATTTACCTGTTCGACAGTCACATCTTTCCTGAGGAGAGCCGTCACGTCACTAAGCGACACCACTGGAGTCGGTACGCGCACGCTGAGTCCGTCAAATTTTCCGGTTAATTGCGGCAAGGTTTTAGTTACAGCAATTGCGGCGCCAGTCGTAGTCGGGACAATGTTTTCGGCGGCGTTGCGACCTTCTCTAAGATCCTTGGATGGCGCATCCTGAAGCTTTTGGCTAGCCGTATAACTATGCACCGTCGTTAGCATTGACTTTTCAACGCCAAACTCCGCGTCCAAAATCGCCATAACCGCGCCCAAAGAATTGGTCGTACAACTAGCGTTAGACACGATTGGTGTCGCGTTTTTCACCTTATCATCGTTAGTTCCCAAAACAATCGTATCGACTCCCTCAGACTTCGTCGGACCACTGATAACCACACGCTTTGCGCCAGCCGTTAAGTGCTTGCCCGCGCCATCTTTATCAGTGAAAAATCCAGTCGATTCAATCACCACATCAATATTCAAATCTCGCCACGGCAGATTTTCTGGATCTTTCTCAGCCAGCACCTTAACCGACTTACCCTCAATAATCAGCTCGTTTTCCGTAAAATCAACTTGACGTCCGTACTCGCCGTAATTGCTATCATGCTTCAACAAATAAGCCAACGTTTTCGTGTCAGTTAAATCATTGATCGCGACAATTTCCAAGTCGCTTCGCTCGTTAGCAATCTTAAACGCATTGCGCCCGATTCGCCCGAAGCCGTTAATTGCTATTCTCGTTACAGCCATATCGCCCTCCCTGTTAGATATTTTCGCTTTAGCTTTTCTTAATTATACTACAAAGTTGTATAATATAAATATGACGCGCGAAGAGTTATTGTCAATTGCTAAGCAAAAATACGACGAAGTGCCAGTATTGGTTTTAGCGAGCGCAATCGATTACGCCACGGAAAAGCACGCTGGACAAAAGCGCAAAAGTGGCGAACCCTACATTAATCACCCATTGGCGGTGGCGGGAATTCTGATTGAATGGGGCATGGACATCGATACGGTTGTGGCGGGAGTTCTGCACGACACCGTTGAAGATACCGACGCAACTTTGGACGATTTGGAGAGTTTGTTTGGACGCGATGTGGCGTTTCTGGTGGATGGCGTAACTAAAGTTTCACAAGCTCGCGCCGGGATGCGAAATTTGGATAGTTATTTGCCACACACGAAGGACAATTTGACCAAGTTGATGATTGCCGTGGGCGAAGATGTGCGCGTGATAATTATCAAGCTAGCCGACCGCCTGCACAA
>CAUTOA010000028.1:0-6175 GCA_963540205.1 uncultured Candidatus Saccharibacteria bacterium | reverse complement strand
CCTTGCCATGGAAGAGGCCAGGAGTTAGAGTCTCCTTACCCGCACCAATTTGATACTTAACCACCCGAACGGGTGGTTTTTTTGTATGTTAATCCTTAGATAGCTAATTACATTTGACATAATACCCCCAGGGGGTATATGATTATTTTATGAATACAGCAGACATCAAACTGCGAGCCCTGCATCGCACAAAGATTATATTAGGACAAATGCGCGGACTCGAGAAACAAATCACCGACGACGCTTATTGCATGGACGTTTTGACCCAAAGTCTAGCAATACAAAAGTCATTAGCGTCGCTTAATAAACTTATTCTGGAGCGACATCTCCGCACACACATTGCCGATAAGATGGCGTCCGGTGACAAAGCTCAACAGAGTAAAGCGATAGAAGAATTACTCAATCTATATGAATTAAATAACATAAGGACAAAATAATGAATCACGAATCTCATAACCATTGCAATACAAAAAATTCGATCAAACGTATGGCGCTAGCGGCAAGTTTACACTGCCTGGCGGGATGTATGATTGGTGAGATGATTGGCGTTACCATCGGCACGCACGCTGGATTTGCGCCACATACTACGGTCATTCTAGCATCAGTCTTAGCTTTCATCTCCGGCTACACCGCATCAATCATACCATTAGTACGCGCCAAATTATCGCTCATAAAATCCTTAAAGTTAGTTTTCGCCGCTGACACACTATCCATACTGTCAATGACCGTCGTAGACAACATAATCATGCTAATCATTCCAGGCGCCATGGATAAGAACTTAGCTCATCCGATTTATTGGATTAGCCGGCTAATTTGTATGTTCGCCGCGTTTGCCGTATCATATCCTGTCAATCTATATTTGTTACGTCGAGGCAAAGGTCACGCATTGACCCATCATTATCATCACATGTGATTTGTTTGTTTTGATTTTCCCTATCATCTCGCTTATACTTAAATCATGAAAACTTGGCAAGATGTCGCCTCTCTTTATCAAATTTATCCGCGCAGTTTTCTAGATACGAATAACGATGGAATTGGCGATTTGAACGGCATTACCGAGAAGCTGGATTATTTATCATGGCTGGGCGCCGATTCGATTTGGATTTCCCCATTCTTCGTGTCGCCGCTGACCGACTTTGGCTATGATATCGCAAATTATCGAGCAATTGATCCGACTTTCGGAAAAATGCACGATTTTCAGGCGCTTCTTAAAAAAGCCCATGATCTCGACATTAAAGTTATGATCGACCTCGTTCCCTGCCACACTTCAGACCAACATCCGTGGTTTCAAGAATCCAGGTCTTCGCGTGATAACCCCAAGCGAGATTACTATGTTTGGCGCGATGGAAAAGATAATAACGAACCTAACAATTGGCGAAGCTTGTCTGGTGGCAGTTCGTGGGAATTTGACGAGCGCACTGGGCAATTTTACCTGCATTCGTTCCTGAAAACGCAGCCAGATCTGAATTGGGATAATCCTGAAGTACGTGCTGAAATGAAAAACATAGTGCGATTTTGGTTTAATGTGGGCGTTGATGGAATGCGCGTCGATGCAATTTGGGGAATTTCCAAAGATCCCGACTTTAAAGACGACTCTCCAAATCCTGATTTTTATGGCAGTCCAAACGATTACGGAGCGTTTATTCACGACCACTGTAAAATGGGACCGCATTTTCAGGAATATTTGCAAGAATTAGCGTCAGTCTGTGATGAATATGACGACAAGCAAATGGTGTTTGAATTTTATCCCGACGATAAGCTGGGCGATATTTATCATCAATACAGCCAAATCCTGACAGCCCACCCGAAAGCCTCGGCGTTTTTTATGGAATATCGCAATAATGAATGGCACGCTAAAAATATTGAGAAAAAAATCGAAAATTACTTGCAATCAGCGAGCTCAACCACACCATTTTTTTGCATTGGGAATCATGACCAGCCACGAATCGCCTCCAGATTGGGCGAAGAACGCGCCCGTGCCCTCAGCTTCTTAAATCTCCTCACTCCAGGAATTAGCGTGGTGTATTACGGCGATGAAATTGGCATAACGAACGGAGAATTGACCGCTGATGACATTCAAGATAATTTTAGTCCTGCCAATTCTGTTGTTGATAGCCGAGATTTGGAACGCACGCCAATGCAATGGAATGATTTGCAATTTGCGGGCTTTTCAAGCGTAAAACCTTGGCTTCCTGTTAATGAAAATCACACGAAAATCAACGTTGATAGCGAAAAAACCACAAACGACTCCCTGCTTAATATGCACCGAAAATTATTAAAATTACGCCAAACCTTCCCGATTCTTAAAAATGGCAATTTAAGCATCGTGCAAAACACTGGCAACGGATTTATTCTCGGGTTAAAAAGAGAGCTAGCCGGTCAATGTGCTTACGTTTTCATCAATTTCGCGGACACAGAACAAAGCTTTTCCATTCCAGAAAACGCCAAGATCATTACCTCAACTCACTCTGTCGATTTAATTACCGCAAAAAATCTCCAAATGACAATTCCAGGATATTACGGAGTTTTACTTATTGTCTAGCAACAAAAACGTTCAACTAGAACAACGTTCCCGTTTCTAGATCGCATTCTCCCATAGGATAAATGCCGCGCATCGAGCCGCCAGATCTGCCATTTTCTTTTTAGTTTTCTCATCGTCGGCAGCCTCGGTGAGAGCTTCCAAGTCTTGATAGTAATCATCACTGTTTTGGCTAGATTCTATCGTATCACCCCCTAGCTCTTCGCCGCCGACACTTCTTTGCAAATCTTCATCATTTGCAATTTCCTCGTAATATTTATATTTATCCGATTCGTCAGAAGTATCTTCACTCAGAATACCTGCCCCACAATTAGCATGACCATCGTACAGCATTTTTCTACACTCCTCTTCTTTTTACTTTGTCTACAAACCATTATACGACACCACCAGATGTAGCGGTAGAGTTAACTTCACAACACCATCAAACAACGACGTTTTTCACCTCGTCCAGTTAATTTACCTTTAATTATAAGCAGTCAGAATCAAATCTCCGTCGACATACTCGCCTAAAAATACATCTCCGTAGGATTCCAAGCCTCGTTTTTTAAGCTCGCCAAGCAGCCACTTTTCATCTTTTCCGATTACTTCCAAAATATCAGATTGCAATTGACCGTCTGTTATTAACGGGAATTTCGGATTTTCCTCGCCTTTGTGCGAAATAATAAGCTCGCCGTCTTGCTCAACAACAGCTCTTTTCACGTTTTTCGTCGAGTAAACATTATGAGTTCGAAGCTTGAAGGAAACGTCATGGGCGCTTAAGCCAACCCTCTTACAATTTTCAATATTTATCTTTCCATTATCTATAATTATCAAAGCCTTCCCATCAATCAGTTGCTTAGCCTTAACGCTATGTTTCTTTATCCACTTCAGCGTCAAAACCAACACGCACCATATACACAAAATCCCAACATAGTCCAAAATCTTAATATCATTATTGTAAATAACGCCACCAATAATACCACCAAGTACGTAATTCTGAACTTGATCGCTAGCGGAAGATGGCGCCAAATTGCCTTTTCCCGTAATGTTAATTATTATCGTCAGCGCAAAAAATCCGATCAATAATTTTATTGCTACTAAAATAAATTCATTCATAATTTACCTACTTTTTTCTATCAAAAACGCTCTGATATTTATCAGAACGCCTATCAAAAACTTATTTCAATCGTAGGAACTTGGTGAGGTGCGCCTCCCCATAACTACGACTGTCCACCACAACAATTATATGTAGTAGCAATCAAATTCTCTGCCATTTTCAATGTTTGGTAGAGAGCCTTTGAAATTATTGGTGTAAAGTTACTTGGAAAGTGTAGGCCTTTCTCAACTGTCCTCAGTATAGCAAAAACGATTAAAAATGTCAATAGCCTTGAGCGTGATCCATTGCTTTATAGAACTGACTCTCTGCCAGATCATCTTTAATTTGTAGGTATATTTGGACCGTAGATAGATCGCGATGACCAAGCAATTTTTGTATTGTCATAAGATCGCAACCAGCTATTAGTAGACGCACTGCAAAACTATGTCTTAATTGATGAGGTGTTATATGAATATCTGCATATTTCTTAAATGCTTGTTGGATCCACACTCTAGCTGTTTTATCGTTTGTATTGAATAGAGGACCAGACAATCGGTTGTAGTCTGTAGCGAATTCATCTATCTTATCTTTTAATCGTTTAGTCAGGAATACTGTACGATCCTTAGAGCCTTTACCCTTTACGTATAGATTTAATCCGTCTATATCCCTATAGCTAACATTGGCAATCTCTGAAATACGTAATCCAGTATCATATGCAAAATCTATTAGCATGTTTATATGCCGCTCTTTCGCGTTATTTGATGTCCTGTTGAGTACTAGTTGTATAACATGATGTTGTATATATCTTGGTCGTGGTTTGGCGTTCTTACGTGACTTAATAAGCTCAGAATTAATACAGTCTAGATTCATATGCTCATTGCACCATTTGAAGAATGCTTTTATTACTCGTTTTGTTGAGTTTGTGGTTGAAGCTGCGTGAGTTTTTCTGTATTCATAAAAATAAAAATCGAGCCATCTAAGCGACAGCTCGGTTATATTGGTTTTGTGTAATTCATCACAGAAATTAACAAATTGTTTAAGACGTACTACTCTAGTAGCTACTGTAGCTGGTGACATATCTTCGACTATTGCTGAATAATGGATAAACTGAAACGCTAGCTCTCTGATATTCTCTGTCTGATAATCTACGTCTAGTACTTCGTCTATTTTCTGTAATTCACTTATTACAGTAGCTCTTGATGTTGTGATTGATAGAATTGGTGCGGTCATTCTTCTCTCCTTAGAGTGACTTAGGTTTAATTTGTAACCTTTACGCCCCAATTGTTCTATTTTACAGATTTTTTAAGTCAATGTAATGCTTTTCATGACATTTATGACAGCCTTTAACTATGAAATATGGCGCTGTTGGACCGCTATATTGACGTATTTGACCCTTCATAACGGTAGCAAAATGATCAATCTTGATAATCTGTTTATACACCTTCCATTCGTGTTCACAGCCATTTTTATTCTTACGCAATAGTCTAAGTTGTTCTCGATCTGCTTTAGCCTTATTTATACGTTCAATAAGTTTACGTCTAGCTTCCTTAGTATCAAAACTCATACGCCTGCCTTTTTACATAAATACGTAAATAATCGTCCTGGAGTTTGTTTTGCTTCTAGTGCAGTTTCTGCTAATTGCCAAACTGTAGCTTCTGGTAATTTCCAAAATACTTTACAGTAAAATGCGAAGTATTG
Source organism: uncultured Candidatus Saccharibacteria bacterium (assembly GCA_963540205.1). Classification (GTDB taxonomy): domain Bacteria; phylum Patescibacteriota; class Saccharimonadia; order Saccharimonadales; family Saccharimonadaceae; genus Nanosynbacter. The sequence goes on along the minus strand of CAUTOA010000028.1, from coordinate 863 downwards.
TTCATTACCGAACATCTGGCACAATCTAGTCGCCATATTCTCTATTTGCTTGGATTTAGCATACTTATCACGACTAATATTAGTATTAGAATTAGAATTATAGTTTCTATGAAACTTTTTTGCATTAGCATTAGAATTAATATTAGTGGTTTTCACCTCTGTTAACCCTCCAAATTTTGAGCCAACAGCTAACTAGCACCATTACTAGCTCTGGCGTTTTACATTTCCGAGGAGTTTTCCACAAGTCCGTAGTGCTTGGGGCTTGACAGAAAAATCCTATTTTTTAGTATTTCAGGGCAAAATAAAGCGGCCCCAATCGAAAGAAAACCTTTTTTCAATCGATAGAGGCCGGCAATCTGAAATTGATACTTCTATCCTAGCAAATATTTTACATATAGTCAACTACTGACTTGCAGATGACATCTTACCAAATGAAAAAGCTACCGGGCTTGCAAACACAGTAGCTTAATCAAAGGTAGAGTTTCAACTGTTCGGGATTTCCGAACTGTTCAGTTGTTCGGGATTTCCGAATTACTCAACAGCCTCTTTCATCTGTCGCACCAAGTCTAGGATAATAGTCTTAGCCGCAGATAATCCAGCCGCAATTGCAGACAGAGCAGTAGCCATCGTTAAAGCGTATAATTCGTGCCAACTCGCCGCGAATAGCAAATTTACTAGATTTACGCCTGCTAATAAGAACGTTGCGATAAACGTCTGCACAAATGTCCATCCAGCACGGATAGCTACGTCTTTATAATTGATATTTTTTAATGCTTCTAGTGATTTCATATTTCCTCCTTATTTCTTAAACTTAAAAATACTCATTAGAAAATCGATAATCTTCTCTAATAGGCTTTTGTTCT
>CAUTOA010000027.1:0-6353 GCA_963540205.1 uncultured Candidatus Saccharibacteria bacterium | reverse complement strand
GTTCGCCGCAAAGGCCGACTATATATCATCAACAAGAAAAAACCTAAGAATAAGCAAAGGCAGGGTTAAGCATGGCTCGAATTGCTGGGGTAGTTATCCCAACAGAGAAGCAGGTGCAAATTGCGCTTACCTATATTTATGGTATTGGGCCAAAGCACGCTTCGAGCATCCTTGCGGCGGCTAAAATTGAGCCGACCACTCGGGTGAAAGATCTCACCGAGGCTGAAGAAAACAAGATTCGCGAAATTATTGACAGCGAATACACCGTTGAAGGTGATCTCCAGCGCTTGGTGACAAATAATATTAAGCGCTTGAAGGATATCAACGCCTATCGCGGTCTTCGCCACAAAGCAGGACTGCCAACACGCGGACAGCGGACTCGTACGAATGCACGAACTCGCAAGGGTCGCGCCATCGCCGTGGGCGGTACACAACCAAAAGCAGCAAGTAAGACCTAAAGAAAGGACTAAGAAATGGCAGACGCAAAATCTACCAAGAAGAAGCAGCGCCGATCAGTCCCAGCTGGTCAGCTGCACATTCAGGCAACATTTAACAATACTATCGTTACTTTTTCCGACAAGAAGGGTAACGTACTAACCGCTTCATCAGCTGGTGCATGTGGTTTCCGTGGAAGCAAAAAAGGTACAGCCTATGCTTCACAGGTTGCTGCTGAAAAAGCTGCTGAAGCTGCGAAAACTCAATACGGCTTGAAGTCTGTTGACGTTTTCGTGAAAGGTGTCGGCTTGGGTCGTGATGCCGCTATTCGTGCGGTCAGCGCCTTCGACATCTCAGTAGAAAGCATTAAGGACGTAACTGGCGTGCCTCACGGCGGTGTTCGTCCACGAAAGGCACGGAGGGCATAATTATGGCACGAGATAATTCACCAATTGTCAAGCAAAGCCGCCGCGAAGGTTATGCGCTTCATCCAAAAGCACATAAAATTTTGGCGAAAAAATCTGGCATTCCAGGTCAACACGCACATGGTCGTCAGAATAAGCCAAGTCTATACGCTACACAGCTTCGTGAAAAGCAGAAAGTTCGCCGCTTGTACGGTCTAGTTGAGAAGCAGTTTGCTCGCTTGATGGACGAAGCAACACGTGCTCAAGAAGGTTTGGCGGGCGAAAACTTGTTGAAGCTATTAGAGCGCCGTTTGGATAACGTTGTTTATCGTTCTGGATTTGCCGTATCACGCCGCGCAGCTCGTCAACTAGTTAGCCACGGGCACTTTGAATTGAACGGCCGACGCGTCGATATTCCATCGATTCGCGTTAAAGCTGGCGATGTCATCACAGTTCGTCCAAAGAGTACCAAGTCAGAGTACTTTACACGAATTGACGATGTAATCAACAATTCAGTCCAAGGTCCACTAAGCTGGCTAAAAGCTGATAGCAAGAAGCTGAAGATTGAAGTAACTGGTTTGCCAAAGCGCGAGGAAGCAGAAGCTGACATCAACGAGCAATTAATTGTTGAGTATTACTCACGATAAAAGAAGGGTTAGGGAAGAATTATGGCAAAAGCAATTTACAATCCAGCACTCGCGAGCGTTGATGATATTTCAGAAACCAGTGCTACTTTTCTAATCGAGCCACTTCACCCAGGCTACGGTAATACTCTTGGTAACTCATTGCGACGCGTTCTATTGTCAAGCGTTCGCGGTGGCGCGGTTGTAGCTTTCAGAATTGAAGGCGCAACTCACGAGTTTACTACTGTTGAAGGCATCAAAGAAGATGTTGTCGACATTATGTTGAACTTGAAAAACGTTCACTTGCGCGTATTTACTGACGATCCAGTTGAGCTACGCATTGAGAAAACTGGCGCTGGCGAAGTAACTGCCGCTGACATTAAAACTAATGCTGATGTTGAAGTCGTTAACCCAGAGCAAGTAATTGCTACAATCGACGACCCAAACAAGCATTTGGTTATGGATTTGGTAGTTGAGGCAGGTTGCGGTTACCAGACAATTGAAGAGTCAAGCGAAAAGCGTTTGCACAGCGACATGATTGCTATCGATGCAATGTACTCACCAGTTCTACGCGTTCGCTACAAAGTCGACTCAACTCGTGTTGGTCAGGAAACAAACTTGGACAAATTGGCAATCACTATTGAAACTAACGGCACAATCACACCTCGTGAGGCGTTCGAGGAAGCAGCAGCGATTCTTGTCAACCAATACACAGCTTTGGCTGGCAACACGATGGTAACTGGCGCACCAGCACTTGGTGCGGCTAAGGAAGACGAAGAGTCAGAGCTAGCAATGCCAATTGAAGAATTGAACTTAAGCGCCCGCACGACGAACGCGCTAATTAACAATGAAATCCGCACTATTCGCGATTTGGTAACTTTGACTGAGCAAGATTTGCGAGAATTGAAAGGTTTCGGTTCAAAGGCACTAGACGAAGTACGTGACAAGATGGCGGAGTTGGAGTTTTAACTATGCATAGACACGGATATCAAGGGCGCAAGTTCGGCCGCGAGCGTGATCAGCGACGAGCCCTACTCAAAGGTCTGGCTACCAGCTTGGTTGAGTACGGAAAAATCGAGACCACCTTGCCAAAGGCTAAGGAACTAAAGCGTCACATTGAAAAAATCATCACCAAGGCTAAAAAGGGCGACCTAGCTAGTCGACGTCAGGTGATTGCAGCATTAAGCACACGCGCCGCTGCTTACAAACTAGTTGATGAAATCGCGCCACAGCTAAGTGGTCGAACCAGCGGACACGTTCGCGTTGAACGAACACGTTTGCGAGTCGGCGACGGCGCTCAAATGGCGATCATCGAGTTTGTTGACGATATTAAACCAATGCCAAAGGAAGGAAAATAAGATGAAGACTTATTCACAAAAACCATCTGAAGTTTCTCGCCGTTGGGTATTGTTTGACGCTAGCGAATTACCACTTGGACGTTTGGCTACAGAAATTGCTAAGCATTTGACTGGTAAATACAAGCCAACTTACACTCCTCATATTGACGGTGGCGACTACGTAGTTGTTATCAATGCTGTGCAAACAGTCGTTACTGGATACAAGGAAACTGATAAGTATTACTATCGCCACAGTGGTTTCCCAGGTGGAATTAAGGAAACGCAATTCAAAGAAATGCGCGAACGCCACCCAGAGCGAATTATTGAAGAAGCTGTTAAAGGTATGTTGCCAAAGAACAAATTGCAAGCAGAGCGCCTAAAGCGCCTACGCATTTTTGCTGGCAGCGACCACGCTCACACAGCACAAACACCAGAGAAAGTTGAGGTGAAGTAATATGGCTGATACTTATTTCTACGGCTTAGGTCGACGCAAAAGTGCTTCAGCAAGCGTTCGATTGCTTCCTGGAAAAGGCACCATTACAATCAATGGCAAGCCTGCTGCTGAGTACCTGGACGGCAACAAAACCTTACTAGCAGAAGTAACCGATCCACTTGCAATTGTCAGCAAGCAAAAAGAATTCGACGTTACTATTCTAGTTAAAGGTGGAGGTCTGGCTGGTCAAGTTGACGCTATCAAGCTTGGTATTGCAAAAGCTTTGACAGCCGCTCACGCTGATCTGCGTCCAGTTCTGAAGAAGGCCGAGCTATTGAAGCGCGACCCACGCGAGAAAGAGCGCAAGAAGTACGGTCTTCGTTCTGCTCGTAAACGCGAACAATTCTCTAAGCGTTAGTACGGAAAAGGCTATCACAAAATACTCCGTTTCACATGCAGGCGGAGTATTTTCATAGTATACTAAAAATATGTTGGACAAGATTATCCATCGCTGGTTACGGATTCCATATGCATTGAACGTGCATTATTTTTCTCGTCCAGAAAAACCGAAAGCGACGATTTTACTTATTCATGGATTAGGCACATCCTGGAAAACATGGACGCCGCTGGAGCCGTATTTACCGAAGGACACGCGAGTTATAGCAATTGATATGCTGGGATTCGGCAATTCGCCCAAGCCTGATTGGAAGTCCTACAACGCCCACGACCAAGCCGCAAGCATCGTCGCCACTTTGCGCAGGGAATTCATAAATCACGTCGATATTATCATCGGTCATTCTATGGGCTCGCTGGCTGCCGTAGAGCTCGCCAAGCAATATCCAAAGTTAAGCAAGTCGCTGATTTTGTGTAGTCCGCCGATATATTATCCGCGGGTTGACGAAAAAAATCATCATCCAGAGAAGATTTTGCGTGCGCTTTATGAGTTTTTCAATAGTCATCCGCACAGTTCGAAACGCTTTTTGCAATTCGCTGATCGGCACAATATTTGGCCTGACGCTGGATTTAAGGCTGATGAGGTTACCTCCGAGTCGTTTTTAATCGCCCTAAACACCGCAATTATCAATCAGACAACAATGAAGGACATTACTAAGCTCACTCTTCCGATTGCTATTTTGTCTGGAAAACTTGACCCACTGATTGTAGAGAGAAACCTGAAGAGATTGGCAAAAGATCATAACAATATCACTCATACGTCAATGGCAACTCAGCGACATGAAATAACCGATAAATATGCGAGGAAGCTGTCGGGAATTATGAAAGATTATTTGGTGGAAAAATATTCGCCAAAAGCGAGTCATCCTATAATAAAATCCAAACGAGGAAGCCTATGATTGAAGTAGAGTCCAAATTTAAGATATCGAGCGACATAACGCAGAACGATCTTCTTACCATTCTTAAAGAGCAACTTATCGCACCCATATCAAGCAAGCGCCAAATTGACACGGTGTTTTTATTGCCCGAGCAAGTTGATGTGCCAATTGTTCCTGGCTCAAAAATTATGCGAGTGCGCGATGTTCTTAATCCGGAAACTGATGAGCTGCAACGGAGCCTGATGACGCTGAAGGTCGAGGGGCAGGCAAAGCTAGCGTCTGATGAATATGAATTTGCAGTTGATGACGGAAATGTGGCGCGCCAAATGCTCACGGCATTAGGCTGGCAAGAAGTTGTCACGGTTGATAAAGTCCGCCTTGAATCGAAAACTGAGGACTATACGATCTGCATCGACGAGGTCGCTGGACTAGGACTATTTATTGAACTGGAGGTTTTGACCGAAGATAGTGCCGACGTAAAAAACATTCAGCAGCAAATGTGCAATTTTCTGAAAAACCTGAATATTGGCGGCAAATTATGGAAAATTCCGTACGACACAAGCATTAGGAATCTGCAAAATAACGTTTAATTGATTAAATTTAGGAGGTCTTATGTCGGTTGAAATTAAAAGATCCAAAAAAGACATATCGGCTGTCTTTACGCGCGTGAAAAATAAATTAGCACTAGTGCTTGCGGATAGTTCGCAAATTCATCATGTCGGCAGTACCGCGGTACTTGGTTTGGATGGTAAAAATATCCTAGATATCCTTATTTCTGCTAAAGATAGCGAACACATGAACGAGCTGCGGGACAAATTGGTAGCAATTGGATATTTTCCTTCATTAAATCCAAGTTCCCGTCAAGGGTATATCTTCCTGGCGTCCCGACAAGAAGAAACTGGCGAGGGCGATATTCATATTCACCTCGCGGTCGCGAATACTGAAACGCACGATAACTTCTTAATTATCAGAGATTATCTAAGGTCTCACAATGACGAAGCTAATCAATATTCAAAGATAAAATATCAATATGCCAAGCAAGCAAATTACGACAGGTCAGCGTATAAAAAACTTAAAGCAGCTTATGTCGATAAGTTATTGCAACGTGCCAGGCAGTGGAAAAATGGCGGCTAATCTCCTCATTCATATTCCGTACGACACAAGCATTAGAAATCTGCAAAATAACGCTAGTTAGCGTATACTTATCAATATGAAACAAGAGAATAGTCCAATTTATTTTATCACTTCCAATCACAGTAAATTCACCAGTCTTCAAGAACTCCTCCAGCCGCTTGGTGTTGATTTAAGGCAGCTTGATTATGATTTTGACGAGGGGCGCGGACTAGATATTCAAACGATTGCAAAAAGTAAATTATCTCAAGCCAAGAAAGCGTTTCCAAACAAGCGCCTGGTCGTTGATGACCGCGGTTTTTTCATTCCGGCGCTGAAAGGTTTTCCGGGGCCGTTTGTTAAATTGCTACTGAATAGCTTTAGTTATCCTGGCATTATCAAGTTAATGAAAGACGAGGCTGATCGTCGAGCTATTTTTTCTTTTGCGGTTGGCTATTTTGACGGTGAAAAAGACCACATTTTTGTAGCCAACGAAGAGGGATTTATCGTTGACGAGCCGCGCGGCAACAATCTTCATGGCTGGACGGAATTACTGTATATTTATGGGCATCCGAGCTTTCCTGGTCGCAGTTTGGCGGAACTGAACGACGAAGAATGGCAGGAATATCTGACGATAATTGAGAAAGTTGATGGGCTCGCGATGTTGAGGGATTATTTAA
>CAUTOA010000026.1:0-6585 GCA_963540205.1 uncultured Candidatus Saccharibacteria bacterium | reverse complement strand
GAGCTTCGCTATTACTTACGGCTAATGATTGCGCTATCTTATCAGTCAATGACAACTCCTCAACGGGCGCATCTTCGATTTCTGCAAAAGTAGATTCATTATGCACGTCTTTAAGATCAGGAGTATCACTAAGATTATCTGATTGAGCAACTATATCAGACATCTCTTTCCCTACCGCAGAGTGTCTATTATTTGTGCTAATCACATCCACTAAATCAGGCGAAGGTTGAATCGTCGTGCCAGTTCGGGATGGAACAGGAGCGGCAGGTTTTTGGATAGCGCTGACAGATGAAGGCCTAACAACATCCATGAAACGACCGGTCGAGCGTCTCGCAATTACTGGTACTGGCGCAGCTTTGACTTCGCTAGCGGCCATATCAGGAGCTCTGTTAGCTATTGAATCGTTAGCAACTTTCTCGTTCGTAGGACTATCCACCTCTTTAGGAGTCGCATCGTCGCTAGAAGGCTCTTTTTTTGCTTCAGGCTGAGAGGTTGATGATAAAGGAGTAGAAGCAACAGACGAAGGTGTAAATGGAGTTACTGGAGGCGCAAAACTAGTACTACCAATAGAGTTCTCTGGCGTAGGTTTTTCTTCTACGGGTGCAGACACAGGAACCTCGCTATTATTTTCATTAGCCACCACTGGAGTTTCCTTTTCTCGCTGTTTATCCATAAGAGAGCTTACCGCTCTATCCAACTCATCAAAATCAATATCTGTCATATGCCCCCTATTTTTTAACCTTTATGTGCTTTCGAGATTATCTCCTTAAATTGATATGCATCCAAACTGGCTGCCCCAACCAATAAACCATCAAGTTCATCAATTGCTAAATAATCCGCGGCGTTTATTGACGTAATACTTCCACCATAAACAACTCGAACTGATTCTGCCGCTTTTTTACCGTACAAATGAGAAATATGTCGTCGAATCATCTGTGTAGCTTTTTTTACATCAGACGCTTTAGCGCTGTCGCCAGTACCGATCGCCCAAACTGGCTCATATGCAATAACTACTTCATCCAGCTCGTCCGCCGTCACGTTAGCCAGACCACTAGTCAATTGATCAGCCAGAACATCCTTCGTTTCGTCAAGAGTCTTCTCTTGAATCGTTTCACCAACACACAGAATCGGATGAATACGATTTCGAATTGCCGCCTGAACTTTCAGCCGAATGTCTTTTTCGCTTTCAATGAAAATATAGCGACGTTCCGAATGTCCAATTATCACATAATCAGCAATTCCACGAAGATGCGCCGCTGGAATTTCTCCTGTGTACGCCCCCGAATCTCGCCAATAGCAATTCTGGGCCGCCAACTTAGCGATTCGACGATTAATTTGTAAACTCAAACTCTGCAGCGTCAAAATAGTAGGCGCCAGCACCACTTCAACATCTCTATGCGACGGCAGCGTATTCATCAGCTTATGCAAATATAAGCTAGCCTCCTGCATATTGAAGTTCATTTTCCAGTTACCGATGATTAACTTTTTTCTCATGAGATAATCCTTATGCTTAGTTTATCACCTCAAACCGTATGCGTCTAGTAAACTTTCAATTCCAGGCAATTTTTTACCAGCCATCAAGGCCATACTAGCTCCGCCGCCAGTGGAAACATGAGTAAAATTGGCGCCGTCATGCCCGTCCCATTTCAATATAAAATCAGCCGTATCTCCGCCGCCGACTATTGAAACTACTCCTTTATTCTGGGCAATAGCTAGCGCCACTCGCGCTGAACCGATTGCAAAATTATCAATTTCAGCATAGCCCAGCGGACCGTTCCAAATAACCATCTTTGCATCAGCCAGTATTTTCGTGAATTTCTCAATTGTCTGACTTCCAATATCCAGCGCCATATCTGAGTTCTTTATTTTATCAATATTAACTTCTTGACGAGGAAAATCCTTAGAAATCTCTGGCGCAACTGCCACATCAATCGGCAATACCAAAAAATCGTCAACATTCTCTACGCCAACCTTAGCCGCCGCCAAATCATAAATTTCCGCGACAACCTTTTCCATTCCTGACTCGAACACGCTCTTGCCGACATTAAATCCACGACAATGTAAAAACGTGTTTGACATAGCGCCGCCAATTAAAATCCGATCCGCCTTTTTAATCAGACGCTTAATCAGCAATATTTTATCGCTAACTTTCGCGCCGCCAATAACCGCAACCAACGGGCGTTTTGGCTTATTCATCGCCTCAGTGATAGTTATATACTCTTTTTCTAATAGTAATCCCGCTAGCCCTGGAACACACAATGTAATCGCATGAGTGCTGGCGTGCGCCCTGTGCGCGACCGCAAATCCGTCCTGCACAAAATAATCTGCTCGGACAGCGCGTTGAATTGACTTGGCAAATGTTAAATCATCGGCCTCCTCCTCGTCATAAAAGCGTAAATTCTCCAACATAAGAATACTACCTCGTGGCGTGCGGCGAACAGCTTGATGAACGACTTCACCCACGCAATCATCCAGCAATTCTACAGGACGGCTCAACAACTTGGATAGGTGATCCGCGACGACTTTCAGGCTAAACTTAAGATCCTTACCTTTTGGTCGCCCCAGATGAGACATGATAACAATCTTGCAATTCTGCTCCAGCAAATATCGGAGTGTGGGCAGCGAAGCGCGAATTCTTAGATCATCAGAAATCTGACCGCGCTTTGTTAGCGGCACATTATAATCTGCTCGCAGAAGAATAGTTTTTCCACGTAGATCAACATCGCGAATTGTTTGCTTCGGAAATTTTCTGCCCACCCAAATTCTCCTTATGACAATGTCTTGACTTGGATATTGTCAGTTTTGCCTGGCTCTGGATTGTGACCGCTAACAAGTACAACCGTAACTGGATCTGCGCCGAAATAACCTTCTTGTTTCAACTCATCAGCTAACTTAGTTGCTGCATTTGAATCGTTTGGTCGAACATATGGACGAGAAGCGTACCTTAGTGCCAATTTTTGCGCAGTCTTCACATCTTCGGTTACACAAACAATTGGTAGGTTCGGACGATATGCGGCAACGTTAATTGCAGTAGCGCCAGTGTGTGTTTCCGCAATAATAGCTCGAGCCTTAATTCTCCTTGCCAATTGAGCTGCCGTGTAGCTTAAAATCGCGTCAGTTTTTTCACGCATTTCAGCCTTTTCTACCAACATTACTTCACTGTGTTCTTGAGTGTAGATAATAGTCTTGCGCATCGCGCGAACGGTTTCAACAGGATATTTACCATTGGCAGTCTCGTCAGACAGCATAACTACATCAGCGCCTTGGATTACAGCATTGGCAACGTCGCTTACTTCAGCGCGGCTTGGCTCTGGATTATCAACCATACTACCCATCATTTGTGTCGCAACGATCACTAGCTTGCAATATTTACGGCACAAGGCAATAATTCGACGCTGTACAACTGGGACAATTTCCGCACCAGCTTCCACCGCCAAGTCGCCGCGAGCAACCATAATACCGTCACTAGCCTTAACGATTTCCTCCAAATTCTCTGGATCAACGGCAGACTTAGTCTCAATCTTGGCAATAATATTGGCTGTCGAGCCCAGGTCTGTCAATCGACGACGCAAATCAATAATGTCATCAGCTTTTTGGATAAAGCTCAATGCAACGTAATCAAAATCTTGGCTTGCGCCCCATTCCAAATCGTTAATATCTTTCTGAGTAAGAATGTCACCACCAAAATCTGTGTCTGGCAAATTCAAACCCTTGCGGCTCATCAAAAAACCGTCGTTCTGAACTTCTACGCGAATTGCAGTTGGGCTAACAATTTCTCGCACAACCGTCCTGATCTTGCCGTCAAACATGTAAAGTGGCTCGCCAACTTTCATCTTCTCCGCCAAATTGTACTGCACTGGTAGATTGAAACTGCCGTCATGCTCGGTAATTTCTGAATCCAAGACCAACATATCGCCAACCTTAACATTCAGCATGTTATCTTTCAAAACGCCCAGGCGAATCTTCGGACCTTGCAAATCTTGTAGGATTGCGACAGGCTTGCCCAACTGTTTACTAGCTGTGCGCACCCAATTGATCTGCTCAATTCTCTCCTCGTTAGCGCCGTGGCTAAAGTTCATACGGATGCCGTTAACACCGGCCTCCAACAATTGGTAAACCTTTTCTTGGCTGAACGTTGCTGGCCCAATTGTTGCTAATATTTTTGTTCGTTTAAATATATTATCACTCATTTTTAAAATTATACCACGAAATAACAGTGATGAAAAATGGCGTCATGGAGACTTTTAATAATTATTTAACATCAAGATTTGCATTAATCAAAACTAGCTTACCCATTTTCTTAATGCTAGAATATAAAATATTATGCCAGAAATAGATAAATACATTATCTCAAAAATTTTGTTCTTTATTTTCGGATCAACCACTGTAATTATTTTCTTTTTATTCTATACGGGAGTATTTGTAAATATCGTTGGGTCCATAGAAGCTGCAATTACGATATATTGCATAAACACCGCCTTGCTGATACCCATAACAATATGGTACGCAATCGAGCGCTCACATAAACCGAAATATAAGGAGAGTGATATACTTGAAGCCTATTCTGAAATGATGTCTCGGACTGACGATGAATCTGCCGCCAAAGAAACTACGAAGCGACAATGAAAAAAGCTCGCCACAATAAGCGAACTATTCCAAACAATCTTTATGGTGACCTTACCGGGAATCGAACCCGGATTGCCAGGATGAAAACCTGGTGTCCTAACCGTTAGACGATAAGGCCACGACTTCAGATATCATAACAAATTATCGTCGAATTGTCTATAACAAATCAGCCACTTCTCCGCCGTTATCTATTAATGTATAATATTTCCATGACAAAGCAGAAGAAAAAGCGCAATAAAAAATATTCTGGAATGGACGCGACATCTCAGCGACCAAAAGTAACAAGGATTACAGCAACGAATCGCTCCAAATTATCTCAATGGTTTTTCGATCGAAAAAAGCTCATTCGCACCATTGGCATGGCGGGACTCGTTGTAATCGTCTTAATTATCGTTATTTCTGGAATATTAAGCCTGTTTCGTTAACGAACCGGCAGCTTAAATCCAAAGGTACTACCTTTCCCTTCTTCTGATTCAAAGATCATCTCACCGTCGTGCGACAAAATAACTTTCCTCGCCAAAAACAGACCAACACCAGTGCCGTCTGGTCGCTTTTTTCTGGCGTTCGTACCGCGGAAGAATTTACCAAACAGATTTGCTTGCTCTGACTTTGGTACACCAATTCCCGAATCTTTCACCGTAAATTCAATCACACCATTATTATTTTTCAGAGAAATTATTACCTTTTTATGTGGATTTGAATAGTAAATGGCATTGTCAATCATATTCAGCATAACTTGACGAATCTTCTCAGAATCAGCCGTAATCAATGGAACTTTTTTATCAATCTTTAGGTCCATCTCAACAGACCTCTGATCTGCTACAACCTTAAGCAAAGCAACTTCATCCCGAAGAATTTGAGCAATATCTATCTTCTGTTTATCGATATTAAATTTGCCAGTCTGAAGCCTAGAAACATTAAGAAAATCATTAATCAACCTAACCATACGCTCACTCGAAGAAAATGCCTCCCTAAGAACCGCACGTTGCGTCGGCGTAATCTTTCCCAAATCGCCCTCCAGCATCATATCCAGATAACCCTTAATACTAGTCAGCGGCGTTCTTAACTGATGTGAAGCCATAGAAATAAACTCATTCTTCGCCTCGTCCAGTCGCTGAAGCTGTCGATTGCTAAACCTCAATTCTTTCGTCGCCTCGTCGATTTTACGCTGCAAACTCTTATTCAACTCATTAATCTCTTCCAATGACAAAGAATTTCGAATCGACACCGCCAATTCCCCAGCAATCGATTCCAACATTTCAATATCGCGAGAACTATATCCCAAACTCTTATGCTCGCCCAGAAATAGAATTCCCGTTTCTTGATTTTGATGCAGCAGCGGCATAACAATTTTTGTGCGATGAATATCCAAAAGCTTCTTCAGCTCTGGATCCTTTACTTGATTTGCCAAAATAACTTCCGGAAAACTACAATTCTTATAATAGTAATCCATAATCCTGTGAACATCTTCCTCGACAACAGATATTCGTCGCCTACCCGCTCGACCATATATTCCTTTTTCCGGAATACAAAACGCCACTTTTTCCGCCTTAAGAGAAGTCGCTATATAATTGCCAACACGTCGAGTTAGTAATTGCAGATCCGCCGTATAGGTTAATATTTTGCTAATCTCACGCGTAAATGTATCGGCATCATATTCTCCGTAATAAAAAACTCTATCAGTAAATTTATCAAAGATTTTCTTCACCGGCTGATACATAACCGCCAAAATCATAGCCAAAATCATATTCATAAGATTTACGTGACTATCAACTGTCAGGCTGCGTTGGAAAACTAAAATTGAAATGACATATGCAGAAATTACGTAGACGACAGCCAGTGCGATCAATAGCAACATATACGAAACGCTTCGAGCCACCGCCATTTTTACGTCCATCAATCGATATCTGACGATGCTATACATAATTGCAAACAAGAAAATAATCGTAGCAATTGGAC
>CAUTOA010000025.1:0-6648 GCA_963540205.1 uncultured Candidatus Saccharibacteria bacterium | reverse complement strand
GTCCGTAATATCCAATATTCATCACGGCTGCTGCACCAGCTTTTGGTGTTGAGCCGCTAGGTATACCATGACGCGCTGCAGTTGACTGCCACTCATTTGCGTTGCCCGCTCCACCAAAGTGTGGTACATATCGCCCAGTACTAGCAATCTTCCAAGCCACGTAGCTCACGCATTCACGCGTATATAGCCCCCATGGATCGACATAAGCGTCAAGCGGCGCATTAGCCCAAGCACTCGGATATCCACCAGTCCCCACAGATCCAGCCCCGACAGTAAGTCTCTTTTTATTCTCCTTGAGCTGCTCTTCACGTAATTTAGCTACTTCAGAATTGCGCTTTTGCGCCAATGCAGCATAATTATTCTGGTCATTCTTCGTGTCAGTAATCAGTTTTGCCTTCTCAGACTGTTTAGCAGCCATCGCATTGCGCTGCAATTCTTGGTCGCGAAGCGTATTCTCGACAGACTTCTTATTCTCTTCCAGCTTTTTCTGCAAAGACTTAATTTCTTTAATCTTATCATTCAATGAAGTTTTCAGAGAATTACGCTGTTCTTGCTTATCGATGTAATCGCTAATATTCTTCGAACTAGCAAGCATCTCCAGCGGCGAAATCTGATCATCAACATACAAATCCGCCAAAATTCGCCCCATCGCTTTACGATTGTGCTTAATTAGCTCTTCGTTCTTCTTTATCTGATCATTAAGACTATTAATCTTCTTTTGGCTATCAGAAATCTGCGCTTGAATAGCTGATATCTGTCCGTTTATCTTATCAAGTTCCGCCTGTAAACTGTCAGCCATCTCGCCCAAGCGCGAAGCCTCAGAATTATAATTATCTGCTTCTTGTTGTTTTGCCTGAATTTCGGCGTTATAGTCGCGAGCTAATACGTGTGATGCCAAGCCAAAAATGCCCGATCCAGCGAGCAATGCAGACATCGCCACCAGAGAAGCTCTGCTGACTAGTGATGCCGAAACTGGTGTGGTGGACCGTAGTTTCATACATCTATGTTAGCATAAGCATAATCAGCATGTCAAGGACTTTTACAACTTAAGATATTTGCGAGTTGCCACCCAAGATGACGTCACGCCAATTGCCGCGCCGACCAGAATCATACTCAAGAAAACCAGCACGCCGTACATTTTTAGATGATTCAAAAGATTATCGATAGGAATTCCGTATTTTACCATCGGATCATGTGCAAAAATTAACAGTCCATACCCAACCACCGTTGCGATAATTGCCGCGATAAATCCATACATTATAGCCTCAACGATAAACGGACCTCTGATGAAACTGCGTTCTGCGCCAATCAACTTCATCATCTCAATCTCGTCCTTGCGGTTGAAAATTGCCATACGAATAGTATTAAAGACCACAAGCGATGAGATTACCACGAAAACAACTGTAGCGATTGAGCCGCCGATACTCGCCAATCTCACCCAACTACCAACTGTTTTAATAGCTTGCTGACGCTCACCTGAGAATGACGGCTCCCTGTTAGGATCTTTGTACTTTTTATACAGATCATCTGTTTTAACGAAATTATTTAATGACTGCTGGTTATTCAGTTCTTTCACGGAAACACGAAGCGTTGCTGACATCTCATTACTAGACTCGCGAATCGCCTCAAGCGTATCTGGATTGTCCTTATATTGCTCGGCTTGCTTTTCACGCGCTTCTTCCGCGGAAATATACTTAACACTATCGACATTATCTAATTTTTCAATTCGAGATTTAATCGTTTTAATCGTTTTTTCTGACGTGTCGCCCTTTAAGTAAATTGACATATCGGCACGCTTGGAGACATTTGAAACGGTATCAACCAAAACCTGACGCGCTGATAATGTTATAAACACGATAATCAACGTGACGCTCATCACCGCAGTCGCAGCAATTGTCAGCCAGGCATTACGGCTGAAGTTATTGATACCATATCGGCACATTCTGACAAACGTCAGCCAACCTCGTCGACGCTGACGTATACGGATAGTTTCTTTGTTCTTGTTGGATTTACTAGCTGATTTCATTATTGTTTATAACTCCCTCTCGCCTGATCAGAGGTGATTTTACCATGATCAATTGTAATAACGCGCCGCTTCAATTTATTAACAATCTCCACGTTGTGAGTCGTCAAGATAACCGTCGTGCCGTACTTGTTAATCTTTTCCAGCAAGCGAACAATATCCCAGCTATGCTTCGGATCCAAGTTTCCAGTCGGCTCATCTGCAATCAGAATCTTCGGCTGACGCACCACCGCACGCGCAATTGCTACACGCTGACGTTCACCACCAGAAAGCTGATGAGGAAAATGCTTTTCCTTCCCCTTAAGACCAACCAACTCGATCACCTTAGGCACAGTTGCCTTAATTTCCCGATTTGTCATTCCAGCAATTTCCAGCGCAAACGCCACATTTTCAAACACCGTTCGATTCGGAAGCAACTTAAAATCCTGAAAAACCACGCCAATTTTCCGACGCAACAGCGGAATATGCTTGTCCTTCAAATTGTCATAATCAATTCCGCCAACCACAATTTTTCCAGAGCTCGGCTTTTCTTCGCGAGTCAAAAGCTTCAAAAGTGTCGATTTGCCAGCACCCGACGTACCAACAATAATCACAAATTCACCAGCGCCAACATGAATGCTTGCTCGATTCAATGCCGGCTTGTTACTTTTTCCGTAGTTCTTCGTTACCCTATCTAACAGAATCATTACTAGTATTATACCATAAGCTAAATATTTTTAGAATTAGCATTTTGTTCTAAATATGCCGTAATAAATTCGTCAATATCGCCGTCCAAAACGCCTTGAGCGTTGCGATTTTCGTGCTTTGTGCGCGTATCCTTAACTAGAGTATACGGATGCAAAACGTAATTTCTAATTTGGCTGCCCCAGTTTGCCGATTCGCCAGCCCTGAGATCCGACAAAGTTTCGGCGTGTTGCTCTAATTTCATCGCGAGCAATTTTGACCGCAGAATCTTCAACGCCGTTTCTTTATTCTGAATCTGTGAACGCTCATTCTGAATAGCCACCGTAATCCCTGTCGGCTCATGCGTCACCCGAACCGCCGAATCCGTCGTATTCACACCTTGACCACCCTTGCCGCCCGAACGATAGACATCAATTCTTAAATCATTCGGGTCAATTGATATTTCATCGGGCGCGTCAATTTTCGGCAAAACCTCGACAAGCGCAAAACTAGTCTGCCGCAAGTTGTCCGCATTAAACGGACTTAATCGCACCAAACGATGCACGCCATTTTCCGACCGCAGTTTTCCATAAGCAAAAGAGCCAGAAATCTCCAAAACGACCGTTTTAATTCCAGCGTCGTCATTTGTCGAGCGTTCCAGCGTATCGACCTTCATTCCAGATTTTTCTGCCCAGCGCAAATACATTCGCTCCAACATCGCCGCAAAATCCTGTGCATCCAGCCCGCCCACGCCAGCGGAAATGCGCATAATTGCCGAACGGTTGTCATATTCGCCAGAGAATAGCAAATCGGTTTTATGCCTATCAAAATTCTTCTCAATCGCCGCAACTTGCGCTTGGAATTCTGGCAACAAATCGTCATCACCAAGCTCCATCAGCTCCACCATATCACCAACCTGCACCGTCAAAGTCTGCCAAGGCTCGACAGTCTGACGAAGACTGGCGGCTTGCTTTGTTAGTTCCTGGGCGTAATCAGGATTATTCCAAATTTCCGGCTGGTTCAATTGATCATCCAGCTCCGCCAATTTCTGCTCCAAACCAGAAAACTTCAGCGCTTTTTTAGCCTGTTCAATTTCTTTTTCTAATTCACCAATTTTCTTTTTTAGCGGTTGCATATATTTTATTGTATCACGACGAAGGGTCACCGAATAATACGATAACCCATACGAGATCTCGCCCGATCTTGCTGCGACCATGTATCTGCGATAGAAGGTCGTACTTTCTCATACCACGACCTAATAGATTCTGCCTCCTCTGGGCTAAGATTTTTCACCGCAGCCTCAATCATACGATCTGTAGCATATTGACTAAGACTTTTAGCACCCTTCCCTCTAAGCCTAGCTGCACCTTTTTGAATTTTATTAGCAATACCATGTCGATTTATATTGAGTTTAACTTCACGCTCGCCGTAACCTTGTAAACACTCTACCCTATCAATCTCGCCGTCTTTATCAAAATAAGCAGTTGGCGTCTGACGTTCAATATCCGCCGTTCTATAATCCTCTAAAATTTGGTTCGCTTCATCTTCGCCTATCTCTCCTGTCCTTAAGGCAAAACCTATAGCAGCTTCAAATTTTTCTGGCGAAGGAAAGTGCCGTTTCAATGTATCGCCCTCGACAACACGAAACCCCAAATCTCCCTTCGATTTCGGTGCGCAATAACACATACCACCTAAGAATATTCTTAGCTCCTCTCTCCGGCTAGAGTCCATGTATGTATATCGAACAACTTTGTTCTCAGTATAAATATTCTCTTTAGGGATCTCAACAACCGGCAGACCAGTTCTACGCCCAAGACCGAGCATATTCGCCGCCTGATCAGAATCAACAGGTTTTTTTCGAGAGTCTACCTTATAGAAAAGCCCAACAGCCCTTAATCCACTACGACCAAGCGCTACAACTTCATTATAAGTATGCGGTGAACCGCGTTCAAGCAATTGGTCCGGCGAGAGTAGTCCTCTAGATTGGCCTCGAGCCACAAGACGCCCCTTATTGCTATTTATCACACCAGCCTCAGTTGGTGAAGTAAACACGATACTCGATTCAGGAGCCTGCACAATAATTCCACTGCTACCATATGTAGCAGTGTGACCATTTTCAATCAATGACATACTTACAGACACTCGCTCATCAATCTCCTCTGGCCTAATTTGTAAGTCAATAGATTGACGCCGTACCTCATCATTAGAAGCACCTGTTTTCTTTGATATATAAATCGCGTTAAAAAGAGAAAAAGGATTAAAAGCATGTACTAAATAACGAAAGTTATCGGGATTATGCTGACTAGGGTCGGTCGTCTGACCCCAATACACAGGTTCATCTTCGTGGATACAGGAAGAGTCTTGATTCATAGGTTCTGATGATTCAAATGACATACTTTATATTATACACTATATATAGACATAAGTCAATAACATATTCTACCGCACCATTTTTCAACACTCAATTCTCTGTTAAAATAAAAAGATGGATAAAGATATTGAGAAAATTCTATTTACAAACGAAGAAATAAAAACGGCAGTTCAAAAACTTGGGAAAAAATTGACCGAGGATTATCAAGATAAAAATCCTGTTGTCGTGGGTATTTTACGCGGCGCAGCGCCGTTTATGATCGACTTGATACAAGCGATGGATTGCTATATGGAAATTGATTTCATGGCAGTTTCCAGCTACGGCGACGACACAAAATCTTCCGGATCTGTAAAAATCATCAAAGATTTGGATACTGACGTGGCGGATAGGCACGTGTTGATCGTTGAGGACATAATTGACAGTGGTCGAACCGCCCAGGCGCTAAGAGAATTATTTGCCGCAAAAAATGCTGCGTCGGTAAAAATATGTTCGCTATTAGACAAACCAGCGCGGCGCGAAGTTGACGCAAAAGCCGACTATGTCGGCATCGATACGCCGAATGAATTTGTCGTTGGCTATGGTTTGGATTTTCGCCAGCAATATCGCAACTTGCCATACATTGGCGTCTTAAAACCAGAAGTTTATCAAGATTAAAGTTCTTCTACGGCGGCGACAAATTGCTCACCACGATCAGAATAACTCTTAAACATGTCAAAGCTGGCGGCCGCTGGGCTAAGAATCACCACGTCACCAAATTGTGCTTTATTTTTGGCTGATTTGGCAACCTCTTTCATTCCTGCCATATTCAATTGGACAATTTCGCAATCAACCTTTTCTTCCCTTAAAACTTCCCCAATTTCATCAGCGTTAGCGCCATTGATAATTATCAGTCGCACGTTTTGCCTGGCAATTTCTTTCGCTAATTCAGAATAATCCGCGCCTTTATCCGAGCCGCCCAAAATCAAAATTTTCGGCTCCGCAAAAGCTTTTAATGCCGCAATCGCACTACCTGGAGTGGTCGAAATGCTGTCATCGTAATATTTCACGCCGTATTTTTCAGCAACAAACTTCAATCGATGTGGCAACCCCGTAAACTCGCTAAGCCCCTTCTTTATCTCATCATCCGACACGTTCGGCAAAATCGATTTCACAGCCGATATCGCCGCGCACGCATTGTCGACATTATGCTTCCCTGGCAAGCGAATCGCAGAAGTTATATCGTCCGAGAGAATAAATGGATATTCCTTTTTCTGCGCCGAACTCGTATTTGCAATCGACGAACTAAACTCATTTTGAGAATTATAGACAACATAATCGTCAGTGGTTTGGAACTTGGCAATATTAGCTTTTGCCACCAAATAATCATTAAAATCAGCGTGAACATTCAAGTGGTCAGGTTCAATCATCAGCACCACGGCAACGTGCGGAGATTTCTGCAAATCCCACAATTGAAAACTGGACAATTCATAAACGACAATGTCATTTTTCTCAATTTTCGGCAAAATATCCAAAGCTGGCACGCCGATATTGCCCACTAAATGAACGGTTTTACCTGCCGCGCGTAAAATCGACGAGATAAAACTACACGTCG
>CAUTOA010000024.1:0-6939 GCA_963540205.1 uncultured Candidatus Saccharibacteria bacterium | reverse complement strand
CCAGCACACGACGCTGCCGTAGCTATTGTTGACGAAGCTCGCCGCGCTCAAGCCTTGTTGGACATCATTAAAGAAATCGACTATTTCTCAAATCCTCGTTAAGCCATTTCTCCAAAATAAAAACCCGCCATTTTCGGCGGGATTTTTATTGCTCGGGGCAGATTTACATCATACCCATTCCCGGCATACCGCCAGGAGCAGCTGCAACTTCAGCCTCTGGAATATCAACCACCAAAGCGCCCATAGTTGCCGCAGTTGACGCAATCGACACTGCATTTTGAACAGCTTCTTTAGTCACGCGAGCTGGATCAATAACACCAGCCTTCTTTACGTCAATCAGACCATCTTCTGGCTTCATAACGTTAACGCCGAATCCAGGTTTACCAGATTCAACTTGAGCAAGCAACGCGTCGGCATTCAATCCAGCGTTTTTCATAATCTGCAAGAACGGTTGCTTCAGGGCATCTTTCAAGATTTGTCGACCAACCGACAAACTATCCGCGTCGCTAACTTTTAGATTGCCAGCCAAATTGACCAAAGTTACGCCACCACCAGCAACAATCCCCTCAGCCAAAGCCGCCTTAGTAGCCGCCACCGCATCATCAACGCGGAATTTCTTCTCGTCAATTTCCGTCTCAGTCGCGCCACCAACCTTAATAACCGCAACTTTACCAGATAGCGCTGCGGCACGCTTGTCGAATTGTTCTTTTTCATATTCGCTAGAAGCATTTTCTGAAAGCGATTTAATTTCAGCAATTCGCTCTTTCACGCCTGAAGGTTTGCCTGCACCTTCGATAATTGTCGTTTCGTCTTTACCGACAATCACCTTACGTGCCGATCCTAAAACTTCTAAGCCAGCGTTTTCGAATGTCAATCCGTGATCTTCAGAAATCACAGTCGCGCCAGTCAGCACAGCGATATCACGAAGTACGTCTTTGCGACGATCACCAAAACTTGGCGCCTTAACGGCTACGGTGTTGAATACGCCCTTCAGCTTGTTCAGCACCAAAATACTCAATGCTTCGCCTTCAACTTCGTCAGCAATCAAAACCACGTCTTTCTTGCCGCTTTGTGCCAATTTTTCCAACATTGGCAAGAATTCTTGCACACTAGAAATCTTCTTATCGGTAATCAAAATTGCTGGCTTTTCGTACACAGCTTCCTGGCGACCCGCGTCAGTAACAAAGAACGGACTCACCCAACCCTTGTCCAAGCTAAAACCTTCGACAACCTCAGCTTCTAGTTCCAAACCTTGACCAGCCTCGACAGTAACTACGCCGTCTTTACCGACTTTCTCGATTACGCCAGCAATCAACTTTCCGATTTCCGCATCTCCCGCCGAAATCGTAGCGACTTCAGCCACGCGGTCAGACTTGCCTTCAATCGGCTCAGCCAATTTGTTCAATTCTTTAATAATTTCCGCGCCAGCTTGCTCGATGCCTTTCCTAAGTTCCATCGGATTATGTCCAGCCGCAATCAATCGATTTGCCTCTTTCAAAATCGAGTATGTCAACACCGTTACAGTCGTCGTGCCGTCGCCTGCTTGCTTGTTCAAATTCTTAGCGGCCTGCTTGATTAAATCGGCACCAACTTTATAACCTAGCGTTTCGTCATCGTTTTCTGGCAATTCAATTCCTTCAGCCACAGTTACGCCGTCATGAGTAACCGTTGGACCGCCAAAACCTTTCGCGATCACAACATTGCGACCCTTTGGACCGTAAGTTACCTTAACTGCGTCGTATAGCGATTTAGCTCCGCCAAGCACGCGATTTCGCGCATCGTCATCATAAAAAACTTTTTTTGCCATAATTAAACTCCCCTTTTTATCCAACAACCGTTGCTAAAATATCTTCTTCACGAACAACCAAATATTCCGTGCCGTCAATTTTCAAATCCGTAGTCGAATATTCCTTATAGACAATTCGATCACCGACTTTGACGTTCTTCACATCGCCGCCAACTGCTTTAACTTCCGCAACTACTGGCTTTTCTTTAGCGTTATCAGGCAAGTAAATCCCGCTCGCTGTCTGAGTCTTTGCTTCTTCACGCACCGCTACAACACGGTCGCCAAGAGGCTTAATAGGTGTACTCACGTTATCCTCCATTTCGTTAACAACGTATCTATTGTAACGCACTAATTTAGCACTCGTCAAGTGTGAGTGCTAATTTTCCGTATTTGTCCGCTTGCTTTAATCAATTACTAGTTCAAGCTGATCCGGATACAACGTGTCGTCACTGTCGCTATCACCGTAATCAAACAGAGTTGCCATTGGATCTTGGGTATACGGCAGCGATCCCTCCTCGAAAGGTAACTCTTTAATCGACGATGAAGATAGGCGTCTTTGAATCCTGCCCGTTCTTGGCGTAGACATAACTTCTTTAATAGCAACCTGGCCTAAAACCTGCAGCGGATCATCGGTTGTAATCACTTCAGCAGAAAAATCAGCCTCAAGCTCTTCAGGTTCATCGCCTCTTCTGGCTGCTAATTCATCACCTTCAAAGTCTTCCATTAATGTTAACCGTAATTTTGCCCCAGTCAAAGGCTGTTCGCGCAGCATCGCGTCTAATTCCGCCGCATTAGACGGACTAACAATTCTATAAGAATCCATTTCCTTTACTACATCCTATCTATAAAATTTAATTACATTATTATCTGCAGACACGTCTTCAATAGCTCTATCCATCACCGCCCGAAAATACTTCTGCCTTGACTTAATCTGTTCTCTACTAGGAATTAAGCCATCGCCAAAATCGCTGTTTTTGAATCCCGACCAAATTGCAACGTAATCTCCCCGATCACTATACCAGCGAGCTCGCCTATTCGCTTCTTCAGCATTTTGCTGGCTTGATTTTATATCAATTCCTAACGTCACGCCGCGATATGTCACGATAATATCCTTACCATCAAACTCCTCCTCAGCGCTAGCCCCGTCAATTCCATAGACTTCAGGCAAAGAACTCAACACGCTCTCGGCAGCAATTTCATGGCGCATACCATTAATAGCAATTCCCGCAGTATTCTCTGCATAAGCAATCTCCTCCTCACTATATCCAGCATATAGTAAAGTTCCGCTGACAAAGCGCTTTATTTGAGACATGGTAGTATATTGCTCAGTGTCAATCATTTCACGTACTGTCTTATTAAACGCCACCACTGGCTTAAGGGTTTTTATTCTTTCCCTTCGCGTCATCTTATCCCTATGCTCATCTAGTTTCTGCTGAGCTTTTAGCCAATCAGGCAGAATTGCCATCAGCTCTAGTTGGCACATTCCATCACTTTTCGTTGCTTCATATCGAGCACCTTTCTGTTCTTTAACTTTATCGACAATCTTCGGCGCAGCGCTCAATGCAGCTCCCGCCAATGCCACCCTTCCAGCTTTCCGCCTATCTAGGGTTGACGCTTCTTTCAAAAATTCATTTGTCCGAGTGATCGCTTTAATGATTTCACCTGGCGATCTCTGTATTCTCAGTCTATCATGAGTCATAACTCATATACTAACATAAATCCAACAAAATAGCAAATTTAAACTCTTCTTCACTCTGCTATAATAACTCCATGCAATTATTCAAACATCTCTTAGAAACAATTCTCGGCTCTTACGTAAAAAAATATCTTAAGTCTCATCCTGACGCCAAACTAATTGCCGTAGTTGGCAGCGTTGGTAAAACTAGTGTAAAATCAGCAACTGCCACTGTTCTATCAGAAAAATTCACCGTGCGCCATAGTCGCGGCAATTTGAATACAACCTTAAGTGCGCCGCTGGAAATCTTAGGTGTAGATGGACCAAAAAACGCCAAATCTCCCCTAGCCTGGCTAAAAGTCTTCTCCGCAGCACACGCCAGCATAAAAAACCCCAAATCGCCAGATGTAATCATTCAAGAATGCGGTATTGATTGCCCTGGTGAAATGGCTACTTTTATGCGCTATATTCAGCCTGACATTGCCATAATTACCTCTGTTGCACCTGAACATATGGAGTTTTTCAAAAATATGGATACGGTAGCTCATGAGGAATTATCTATTAGTCAAGTCGCTAAAAAAACCATCTTCAACCTTCACGATATCGATGAAAAATATCATAATCTCATAGTTGGAAATCGCATAAGTTACGGCGACGAATCCGCCGACGTTTTCCTGGAAATTAAAAAGACCACAGATGCTGGTTGTATTGTCAATCTAAAACACTCCGAAGAAACTTCTCAAGACATCAATATTTCTGTATTGGGCAAACACAACATCCGCTCAATCACCGGCGCGGCGGCGGCGGGATTGGCTTGCGGAATGAATATTGAAGAAGTTGCGGCGGCTTTAACAAAAATCAAACCGGTTTCAGGTAGAATGAATATTTTACGCGGCATACGCGGCTGCACGTTGCTGGACGATACTTATAACGCCAGCCCTATTGCCATGGAAAATTCGCTAAAAACGCTCTATTTCATCTCTGCCAATCATAAAATTGCCGTATTGGGCGACATGAATGAGCTGGGCGAAACATCCGAATCAGAGCATAAAAAAATCGGTGAAATTTGTGACCCTAAACAGTTAGAATTACTCGTCACTGTCGGTAAAATGGCTAGGAAATATCTCGCACCAATCGCTGAAAAAAATGGCTGTAAAGTAATCTCTTTTGACACGGCGCTTGAAGCTGGAGAATTCCTGAAAAATAGTGACATTAAAGATACAACTATTCTATTCAAAGGCTCACAGGGCGGCATTTACCTTGAAGACACCGTGAAAGAATTACTACTCAACCCAAGCGATGCAGAAAAATTAGTTCGTCAATCACAAAGCTGGAAACAGATTAAAGCGAAATTTTACGACTCTTTTTCTCAATCTCAGAAATAATTTCCTGAACGACCTTCTTGTCGTTCCACGGAATTCGCTTGCCATTCACAATTCGGTACTGCTCATGACCCATGCCCGTAATCAGAATAGTATCACCACGAACAGCCGACTTCAGAGCCTGGTAAATCGCCTGTTTTCGATCAGCAATTTCCGTCATTTTATGAGCCTTTTTCGTTTGCTCAATTCCCTGACGAATCATTGCCCGAATTTCATCTGGATTTTCGTTATAGCTCTCCTCGTCAGTTAGGAAAATTCTATCCGCCAAATTAGCCGCCAGCTCGCCCATAATCGGTCGTTTTGTCTTATCTCTGTCACCACACGCACCAAACACCAAAGTTAATCGCCCCTTGGTAATTTTATGAGTGGTTTTTAGCAATTTTTCCAGCGCGTCTGGCGTGTGCGCATAATCCACAATAATATCAATTCCAAGCTTATTTTCTACTCGCTCGAATCGTCCAGGAATCGCTTCCAAGTTCGCCACGCCCTCTTGGATATCTTCCAACTTTATTCCCAACAAATATGCCAATGACACCGCAGCCGACATATTCATCACGTTAAATTCGCCCGGAAGATTAGTCGCCAACTCCAAATGAGTTTGATGGTCAATCAGCAGACTCGCCTCTGTTCCCTTTTTATATAACTTAACATGCGTTAAGTGAGCTTCAGCTTCCGGATTCGTTCCGTAAGTCATTTTCTCGCCAGAAGCTGTAAACTTGTCAAAATATTCAAACCACTCGTCATCACGATTCAGCACGATATATTTCGGCTTTTTCTCAAACAATTTAGCCTTAGCCGCCGCGTAAGCCTCCATCGTTTTGTGATAATCCAAATGGTCTTGAGTCAAATTAGTCATCACCGCCGCCTCAATTGGCACGCCGTCAAATTTATGCTGTGATAAAGCGTGACTTGTTGCCTCTAAAATCACATATTCTACACCTTCACGCTGAGCTGCCTGGAAAAAGCTGAATAACCTCGCCACAGTCGGAACTGTCGCATTCAAATCATTTATCTTTTCCTTGCCAGCAATTTCAATCACCGCCGTCGTAAATAATGCAGTCTTAAAGCCAGCCTCTTTCAAGATCTCATTGATATAACAAGCGGTCGTAGTTTTCCCGTTCGTCCCTGTTACTGCGATAACTCTCAAGCCACGAGCTGGATTGCCATATCTTAGGCTAATCATCTTCGTGCGCGCAACTCTATAGGCGTTTTCGGTTTTTTCCAAAGCTCCTTGAGGTAGCGTTTTTCTAGCAATTTTTACCAACTCGTTTTTCATAATACCCATTTTACCACTTATATTTGCTATAATAAAAACAAATGAGGATTTTGGGAATTGAATCCAGTTGTGACGAAACAGCGGCGTCAATAGTTGAAGATGGCGAACGCTTGCTTTCAAATGTCGTCAATTCACAAATCGATATTCACGCAGAATACGGCGGAGTTATTCCAGAAATTGCCGCTCGCAGCCACTTGGAAGTTGTAAATCCCGTCATTAAAAAAGCTTTGTCTGACGCAAATTGTACTTGGGATGATATCGACGCTATCGCCGTTACTTACGCGCCGGGGCTTATTGGCTCGCTATTAATCGGCACTCTCGCCGCCAGAACTCTCGCTATTATTCACAATAAGCCGCTCTTTAAGATTCATCACGTAGAAGCTCACGTGTACGCCAATTTTATCAACAAGCAAGCCGACAATTTATCTCTAACATTGCCGAAACAGCAGCCGTCATTCCCTATGCTTTCGTTAATCGTTTCAGGCGGACACTCACAACTTGTCCTATTCAAAAATCACGGTGATTATCAACTTATCGGACAAACCCAAGACGACGCGGTTGGCGAAGCGTTTGATAAAGTCGCTAAAATCATCGGTTTGCCATATCCTGGCGGCCCAGCCATTGCTAAAGTCGCTGAGCTTGGCGATCCACACGCGTTTCACTTACCTATCGCCAAACTATCCGGCGAATACGATTTTTCATTCTCTGGGCTTAAGACAGCCGTTTTGAGAGCCGTTCAGCACGAAGTCGGTAAAGACTTCACTTTTCCCTCTCATGAGCTTCCAGCGCTCGTAGATGACGAATTACGACGTAATATGGC
>CAUTOA010000023.1:0-6976 GCA_963540205.1 uncultured Candidatus Saccharibacteria bacterium | reverse complement strand
TAGCAGAAAACATCACGATTGTTACAGAGAATGACGATTATTACCAAGCGGCAGCGATCGACACTCTCGGCAATGAAAAGCAAATTAGAGCACGAGTTGAAGAAGTTGTAAATACCATCAAAAAACACGGCGAGCCTGTTACTGCGGAAGAATTGCATAAAAAATTGGACTATGAACATCCTTCAAATATTGCAGCCTTGGCTACTGTTAGCAAAAAATTGGCCAGCTTAAACGATCAGTGGGGACTAGCCAAATGGCCAGCGGTCAACCCAAAGAACATCCGCGATAAAATCTACGTCGTTCTGGACACGAATGGCTCACCGATGCATTTTTCCGACATCGCCAAGGGAATTCGGGACAGCGAATTTAACCGCCGAAGCGTCACGACACAGGCAATTCACAACGAACTTATTAAAGACAAGCGCTTTGTTCTAATCGGCCGCGGTATTTACGCGCTCGCTAGCTGGGGTTACAGCCGCGGAACTGTAGCAGATATCATTACTGATATTTTGAAGAATTCCGAAACTCCGCTTCACCGCGATGAAATCGTTCGTCAAGTCCTCGACAAACGACAAGTCAAGGAAACTACTATTCTATTAAACCTTCAATCAAAGCCACAATTCAAACGCGTCGCTAAAGCCACATACGTTTTTGAAGAAGCCGCTTAAGCTAAGTTGCAAACTTCTTTCAGAGGTGAGATAATTTACACATAATGCAGATTATTTCTTGGATCATCGGTACGTTATTACAATGGTATGTTTGGATGCCAATCGTGGCAGTCCTGATGTTTTTGACATGGCGAAATTATCGGAAAATCGAAGACTTTACCCCAGTTGAGAGCGTACTTTTGGTCCTGGAAATCCCACGCACCAACGACAAGCAAGAACTTGCCGCCGAACAGTTATTCGCTTCACTACACGGAATTCTTCGCGACAATAAAGAATTGCGATTATCTGGCGGACACCAGGAGCACATCAGCTTTGAAATCGCCTCAGTCAATGGGCAAATTCGCTTTTACGTTTGGGTGCCAAAAACCCTGCAGAGCTTTGTCGAGGGACAGATTTATTCTCAATACCCAACCGTTCAAATTCACCAAGCCGACGAAGATTACACTGAGCACGAGCGCGACCACGAAGTTGCTTACTCGACAGAATTGACATTAACCACAGATGAATTTCTCCCGATTCGCACCTTCCAAAACTTCGAGGTCGACCCGCTGGCAGGCATTACGGGCACGTTGGCGAAATTGGAAACCACCGGTGAAGAATTGTGGATTCAGGTGCTAGTCAGACCAATCCCAGATGACTGGCAAAACGCCGCAGATCGATATATCAATAGCATAAAAAACGGACGAATGTTCTCCTTGCCAGGATTCGGTGGCAGCATGCAGTGGCTAATCGGTGTGCTTGGTGCGTTGTGGCAACCGCCAGAGCAGGGAGTCGGACAATCAGCCAAAATCGAGCTGTCGGACCGCGATAAAACTCGCATTTCTGAAGCAGAAAAAAAAGCGACCAAGCTCGGATATGAAGTAAAGATTCGCTTGGTTTATATGGGCGAAAGTCAGACAAACGCTAAGCTTCGTATGCAGGCGCTCGTCGGTACGTTTAAGCAGTTCAACTCAACAAATCTCAACGGATTCCGTGCTGTCAAAGGCGCGTTCGGCAAAGAATTTATTGATAAATATCGCAAGCGTTCGTTCATCGGCGACGGTTTTATCTTAAACATAGAAGAATTGGCGTCAGTTTTTCACTTGCCACACACCAATGTTGAAACGCCAAATATAGTTTGGGCGAGCTCCAAAACCGCAGAACCGCCATCCAAATTGCCAGTCTTAACCGGCGAAGACGTCAACGATGACCAAATTTCCGCCTTTGGCGTCACCAACTTCCGCGGCATCAGCCATCAATTTGGCATGTTGCGCTATGACCGCTCGCGCCACGTTTACATAATCGGGCAAACGGGCGCCGGAAAAAGTGGACTATTAGAGCTCTTCGCCTTAAGCGACATTTTCCATAATCAAGGATATGCCATCATCGACCCGCACGGCGACTTCGCAATCAATAACATGAAATTTATCCCTGGCAGCCGATTGAACGACGTGATCTATTTCAATCCAGCAGACACCGCGTATCCTCTGGGATTCAACCCGCTTGAAGTCACGAACCCTAACCAGAAAACCAACATTTCGTCAGAGATCATCGGCGTTTTGAAGCGTATTTTTGGCGATTCGTGGGGACCGCGACTTGAGTATATTTTGCGGTACACTATTTTAGCTTTGCTGGATCGGCCAGAGGCGACGATGCTCGACATTACTCGTATGCTAACAGATAAGGAATTCCGAAAAGAAACGCTGACTTATTGCCAAGACACCGTGGTTTTGCAATTCTGGAATGTCGAATTTGCCAGCTGGAATGACAAGTTTGTCGCCGAGGCAATTGCGCCAGTCTTAAATAAAGTCGGGGCTTTCACCGCCAATCCAATCATTCGCAATATTATCGGACAGCCAAAATCCACGTTCAATATTCGCCAGATTATGGACGAAGGAAAGATTCTAATTGTCAATCTGTCCAAGGGTCTTATCGGTGAAGATAATGCCGCCATACTCGGTTCGTTTTTGGTCACAAAAATTCAGCTTGCCGCCATGTCTCGAAGCGACATTCCTGACGTCCGCGACCGCCGCCCATTCTATCTTTACGTCGATGAGTTCCAGAACTTCGCCACCGATTCGTTTGCGACTATTCTGTCTGAGGCTCGAAAATATGGCCTTAACTTGACCGTTGCTAACCAGTACATTTCCCAGATGAGCGACACCGTTCGCGATGCGGTTTTTGGCAACGTCGGCACCATGATTTCTTTCCGAGTTTCTGCTGACGATGCGCCGATTCTTGCCAAGCAATTCGAGCCGAACTTCGAGGCAATCGACCTACTTCAAATGCACAATCGTAATTTTGTTGTCAATATGGTTATTGGCGGCGAAAAAACTCCTGCGTTTTCTGCCCGCACACTGGAGCTTCCGCCAAGCCAAGCCGACAACACGCCGCACATTATTGAACATTCGCGTCGCATGTATTCGCGAAACAGGGAAGATGTCGAGAAAGAAATTGATGCCGCGATAAAGCCTGTTCGCAATCAGAAAAAACAGCCAGCCAAGCCTCAACCGCAGCCTGCAAACAACGCTCCAGCGGTCAATAGCCAACCGGAAAAGCCGCAATCTGCAACAAACGACGGCGAATTTGTTCTGCAAATTCGTGGCAATGATAATGCACCTACAGAAACTGTAGTCAACACAGTTACACCGCTAGCTTCAGCCACGCCAAAAAGACGACGTCGACGTCGAAAAAAGAGCACTACCGCCGACTAAAAACTATTCGTATCGCCACTGACGCATATCAGAGTTGTAAACGTCGGTGATTCGCGGAGAAACCAGTGTGGAAGTCGGTCCAGATGGCACCGATATGGCGTTTTGTTTAGTCAGGAAGGCGAGTAGTTTCTGGTTTTGGTATCGTAAGTTTTTCGGCAATGGCTGGCTAGCTACAGCCTCAGCTTGCGGCGTAGACATCACAAAACCCCACTCGCCAAATGACGGCACATTGACCGAAAACGCCGTCACATATCGCTCCGGATGAGATGATTTGACGGTGTTTGCCACCATATAAAAAGCGTGCGGAGAGAAAAATGAAGACGTCGCCTGGGTCACCATAACGCCACGCTCCGTTAAAATATTACCAATTTGACGATATAATTGCTCGGAATACAACTTGGCTAATTTTTCATTCGACGGGTCCACCAAGTCAATCAATACAACATCATATTTATCCTTGGTAGAGAAGGCGAATTGAAAAGCGTCTTGATTGACAATAGAAACGCGCGGATCGTGCAGAGAACGCTGATTTATATCGGTGAGAAGATGATTAGTTTTCGCCAGATTGGTCATCACCTCATCGATATCAACCAACGTAATATGCTCAACGCTTGGATATTTCAAAACGTCCCGAGCCAGCAATCCATCGCCGCCGCCCATAATCAGCACGCGCTTCGGATTGACGACTGAAGACAGAGCGGAAGCAGACAATGTTTCGTGATAACGCGCTTCGTCAAGGCTGGAAAACTGCAGATTGCGATTCAAAAACAACCTAGTGTCATTTTTATATCTTGTCAGGACAATTTTCTGATACGGCGTCTGCTGCTGCCACATCACAGGATCTTTATACGTTCGCTTGTCAATTCCGTGTTCAATTTCTGTCGCGAAAATAAAGAATCCCACCAGCAACATTGTTGCAATAACGCTAATTGTCATCACTATTTTCGACGCTTTCATTTGCTTAAGAATCAGAACCGCAACTCCAATGTTCAAAGCCGCCACCAGATATGCGCTGCGCATCAAACCAAGATACGGAAGCATAACGAGCGGGAATAATAGCGACGCAATTAACGCCCCAAAATAATCGAGCGCTAAAATCTTGCTAAATAATTTCACCGAAGACTTGCGACCGAACTCCTGAAACATCTTCATTAAAAGCGGAATTTCCAGCCCGATACAAATACCAATTGCCAGACTTATGACGGCAAAAATTAGCCAATGCGAGCGCGTAAAAACGAATCCCAAATACATCAGCATCACCGAATTTCCGCCAATTAGCCCCAGAATAATTTCGTTCGTTGCGAAGCTGGTCGCTGGATGAAGCTTGATGTAATTGACCAGCAGCGAGCCAATTCCCATACCGAACAGCGTCACGCCAGTTGCCAGACTAAAGCTCAAAATCGAATCACCCACCAGATATGACGCAGCTGCGCCTAAAATCAGCTCGTAAATAATTCCGCCAATTGCTACCAAAATTGCCGCCGCAAATAAAGCAATTTGCTCCCGTTTTTTTGTACTTGATCGTGACATTATAACTCCTTTTATTTGCCAAGCCCGCCGCTACTGCCGCCGTAAACACTGCGCGATCCGCCGTGACCTCCGCCATTACTATTGTCGGAATTGTTGTCAAAGATAAATGCAAACAAAATAATAGCGATAAATATGACAATAACTATAATCGTCGTCCAGTCAATTGGCTTAATGGTTCTGCCGAACATTTCCTTTTGCTCTTTGTCGCTCAACTGAACCTTACGATAAGCGTCATATTCGCGATTATTATACTTCTCAATTGTTATCAGCTGACGGTTTTTTGGCGCGCTAGTGTCCCTCAAAGTAGCATACGCCATCAGTTCTTTCGGGAAAACTTGGTACGTGTTTTTACCCTTGATATTCATAATTTCACCAATTCCAACCTCGTCAACCACCACAACATGGTCCTTGCCATCCTGCTCAGAAACGGTGAATGATTGACCTTTTTTCAATTGCGTTGGGTCAATTACCTGGGTGAAACGAATCGGCTCATACAGAGAAACGGTTTGATCACTGTGATTATATTCCACCCAGCTATCATAATCAGCCAGCCCTGTAATCTCCCACTCTTCCCAGTAGTAAAATCGCTTATCTTTCTTATCCCATTCGCGAAAAAGCAAACAGCCAACAACTCGTAAATTAGTTTTCTTTCCAGTCAATATTTGGTTGATTTTAAGTCGCGCCTTGGTTCGTTTCATATTACAATGCCATTTCTTTCATAATTATGTTTTTTGCACCCAGCAGCCGTGCAACCAACTCTTTTATTTGTTGCAATTTATCATCATCCAGCATTTTACAAGTTGTCATCGCTATATACGCCACGCCGCTTTCCGGCCACGTATGAATCGCGATGTGCGACTCCGACAAAAGCAGGGCAGCGCTGATTCCTTGCGGGGAAAATTGATGCATCACTGATTCCAGACGATGTAAGCCAGCCAATTCCGTAACATTTCTTAACAATTTCTGCAGCTCATCCGCGTCATTAAGCAAAGCAGAATCAACTTCGCTCACTTTTATGGTTATAGATTGGACCGCGGACGCATGCATATTATAGTAATTATATCACCCCTAGGGCGTCAGGAGTAAAGGTGAAACGCGACTCTTAGGGAATATCGGTATTTAGATTATTAGGGAATTATAGCGAAAGGCAGTATTAACAACAGCCGTTTATTGATTTTTTGTGGTGGTGGTAGTAGTAATATTTACGCAGAAGTAGGTAACGCCACCCGTATTGGATGGAAAAGCGGACCTACTTCTTTTTTATGATGAATGAATATTTAAAAGTCCGAAAGCGCTACTTTTCTATTTTCGCTTAGTCTTTTTTATTGATATTGACCAGCAAAATTATTATGATTATCAGTAGCAGTACTGATATCATTAATTCGCCCATCGTAAAAGAATGAAAAATAATTCCATTATCAAGTATTTTAGTTCCGTTTGCCATATTATCCTCCTGCCCTCATTTTAGCATAAAATACGTTGTTTACTTTACGCGCTCATTTATGTATTTTAGCTTATCAAATGTATAAATTATTACGAAGTCACAGAACACCATAACAATATAGCCAACTAAGCGTATTGCGGAATCTAACAAATAGTGATAAATTGCACCCTCATGGTTTAAGCATCCATGTCAACCTACTCCGCCTCTTGAAGACGGTGGTTGTATGAAGACACCTCATTTTCGAGGTGATTTTTACGGCTTCGAAAAAAATAGTAAATACATTCCAAATATAAGCTTAATTGCCGAGTCAATATATGCTATCACCTCTAACGGGATATCAGTAAAAATATATCCTACAAAAACATTAATAGTGCAAATAAGGCCTAGATATATCATTGATTTTCCATGCACAAAATAATACGGGAAAAAATGCAGTGCAGTTGCCATCAGCGCTCCCAACCAAATCAATCTCCAATTTTCAGTCGCAAAGAATGGTCCGCCCAGCAAAACCATTAAGATAAATAATGAAATAACGGCATATAAAGATACTTTCTTTTGGAATTCACTCGAAGAGCCATCAGATAATCTATTCAACACCTTTTTATTCATGTTGATTGAGAAAAAACTAATAACATATCCAA
>CAUTOA010000022.1:0-7029 GCA_963540205.1 uncultured Candidatus Saccharibacteria bacterium | reverse complement strand
TGTAGATTTGCGCTACAATATTGATATGAATCGTGGGACGGGTGGCTATACGATAATTGAAGTGGCGGTAGTTATTGTGGTTGTGTCTATTTTAGCTGGAATTACTTTGGTTGGTGGTGATAGGTTTTTAAATCGAACCAGAGATGAGCGTCAGCGCGCCAATGTTGCCACATTATCTCTGAAGCTGGAACGATATTATAAGTACAATAGTGCCAGTCGTATCGGTCATGAATATCCATCGTGCAGAGACTTGATTAAAAATTTTACGTCTATTGTGGGTGATGATTCGTTGAAAAAAGAAATGGTTAAGTGTAATAGGAGCGACTGGGCTGGCGGAAATCACGGCGAGTTATTGTACGAAGCATCGAACATAGACGATGGAGATTGCACGAAGCCAGCTTCTGGTCCTATAGCTGACGTAGTGGCGGCAACTTGCACTAAATACAGCATTATTTATAGAGAGCGTTTGACGGGAATAGAAAAAAAGGTGGATAGTATATGGCGCGATTAATGAAAAATAGTGACGGCTTTACTATAGTTGAAGTAGCGGTTACTTTGGTTGTTATTGGTATTTTTTCGATAGTTATTTTAATGATGCAAACCCAGGTCAGTAATATATCTGTCTTAGAAGTGCAGCACACGAAGGCTAGCTATTTGGCATACAGCAATATGCGTAAGTATGCAAA
Source organism: uncultured Candidatus Saccharibacteria bacterium (assembly GCA_963540205.1). Lineage (GTDB taxonomy): Bacteria > Patescibacteriota > Saccharimonadia > Saccharimonadales > Saccharimonadaceae > Nanosynbacter. The sequence continues at coordinate 6,343 of CAUTOA010000022.1, read as the reverse complement.
CGACTCTCCTCCTACGTGGTTTAAGTGTACAGACCCTCCTTCTTCGACTCCGAGCACTAGAGCTCCGGGCTCCAGATATTTGGTTATGGAGAGTACGGGTAGAGTTGACGGATTGCCGGGAATGGTTAGGCAGGAAGTGTATGTGTCAGCTCCATACGGATGCGAGAGTGGCACGACAAGTTTTGGTATGCCAATTAAAGTAGAGTCTGTTGTAGAGTATGGATTGCCAAGTTCTGGCGCCGGCAGTGGAAGAAAGGTTACACATGCGACATACGCAGCGTTTTAGAGAAAGTGGGTTTACTATAGCCGAGCTGGCGATGGTTATGGTGATTATTGCTATGATTGTCGGCGTGTTTAGTCAGATGTTGATTTCGGCAAACCAAAGCGCGTCCATAAGTAAAGCAAGAGTTGATATTAATCGTAGTCTTCACAATTCTATGGATGCAATTGAAACTGACGTGAGGCAAACTTCGCGTTTTAAGGTGAGCGGTTACGACGGATATGATACGTTTGCTAAAGACAGGAGTTTCTCTGGCGCGAGTCAAGTATGGACGTACAATAGGAATACCTTGATATTGTTACAATATGCTACTACTATGGGTCGTGGTTCCGATACTCGAGAAATTGTCTATTTAAGAACTCCCAGGTTTGACTGTGCGGCGAATAAAACTCAGCAGCCAAAGTATAAGAAGATAGTAATTTATTTCTTAAAAGACGGCCAGTTACATCGTCGTACCGTGTATAATGATTTGATAGACACTTACGGTAATCCGTATACAGGAGCTCCTGCTAATTATTTCTGCATGAATAGTACGGATGCCAACAAGTTTAAGAGCCGTGCTATGAAAGTTCATCAAGATTCAATTTTAGCGAAGGGTGTTTCGGAATTTAAGGTGGAATATTATGAGGGAGATGTTTTGGTCGCCGATCAATATAGTGCGCCTGCGACGTCATTAAGAATTTTAGATGCAGCAAATGGTATAAAAGTAACCTTAAAAATTCAATCTCCGAGTGGGCAAGTTTCTGATTCGCAAACATTAATGATACGAAAGATAAATAACCTATGATTCGACAAAAAAACGGCTATTCTCTAGTTCTAATTGTCTTGATGAGTACTTTTATTATGGCTGTCCTGGCGGGCTCTATGAGAATTGTTACTCAATCGTATATTTATTCTCAAGAAGAATATTATTATAAGTTGGCTCAAGAAGCGGGTGAGGCGGGTACGGCGTACGCTAATGCTTGTCTAGATTCAAACAACACTGAACAATCATGGGGGTCTGTTGCTGGTGGGATTGGCCCGTTGCGCCCGGACACTAACTGTAAGGGCGCTACGGCTTTTTATGGCAATAAATATGTTTTTGAAAATAGTAGGTTGCGAACTACGTTTGAAGTCGGCAATTTGGAAGCGTCAACCAAGGGTGCGTCGTCTGGCGTAGCTCTGTCGGCCGCCACCGCTCAGATTTCAGCGATTGGTCGAGTTGAACTTATAAGTGGCGGAAGTGTTGTAAAAACTTATACGGCTATTGTTAAGAAGGCTGTTACCTGGCCGGCGGATCTTAATGCCGCACGTGTTGTTAGTGGTACATTCCGTACTTGTGCGATTATGTCTAATAATGTTTGGTGCTGGGGGAATTCGAATAAAATGGGAACGTTGGGAGATGGTATGAAGGAAAATGAGGCTAATGTTCCAGTGAAGGTGCAGCAAGTAGGTGATATGAAATATGGGAAAATTATTGACATATTTGCGGCACAATTCCACAGCTGTGTCTTAACTGAACTTAGCGGTGTAAGGAAAGTGTATTGTTGGGGAAGTAATGATAAGGGACAATTGGGCAATGGACAATATGGATATGGTAAGTATTCTGCTGTTCCAGTTGAAGTCGGCGGGGATATTGTCGGTAAAAATGTCACAGCGATTGGCGGCACCGGGGACGTGTCTTGTGCAATTGCTGACGGTAAAATTTATTGCTGGGGGAATAATTATGAGGGAGAATTAGGTCATAACGCACCTCGTCATCCGACTTTATCTCCAGATCCAGTACCTGTTGCTACCGGAAGTACTACCGGAAGTGATACGTATTGGAGATTACAACCTGGATATAAAGCAGTTAAACTATCAACCAGTGGCAGCCGATCTCAAACTATGTGTGCCATTATGGATACGGGGATTGCGTATTGTTGGGGACAGGCTATATTCGGACAGACTGGAAGTACCAGATTTACTCCTGGTTATAACTACGGTCGGCCTGTTCGCGTTACTGGAATATCCAACGTTACTGATATATCTCAAGACGGATATTCGTATATGGCTACACATCTAGGGACTACTACTACTGCTCAGTCTTCCCGAGCTACTCACGTATGCGCAATTGCCTCAGGGAAAGTGTATTGTTGGGGCGGTGCTGGTAATGGGCAATCCGGAGCTAGTGCTTACGACGAAACTTATTATAGAACTTACACAGTACCTAAAGAAGTGACAGGTTTGCCGGGGGTGCCGAAGCGTATTGCTGTAGGGCTTGGTCAATCGTGTGCTCTGGTGGAGCTTTCTGGTGGTAAACATAAAGTGTACTGTTGGGGTGCGAATGAGCTTGGCCAGTTGGGTGAGAGTGCGAATAAGGGCTCGAGCTCTCTGCCATATTCGAGAACTCCTCGACCAGTGTATGTTGGTACGAATGGTCTTCCTCCGTCAGAAGACGTAGTTACTTTGGCTGCTGGGGCGAACCGCGGTTGCGCAATTATGACAAATAAGCGTGCATATTGTTGGGGATTAAATACAGATGGACAGATCGGCGATGGTACACATGAAAATAGATTTAGTCCAACAGAGTCTTTATTCTTACGTCCAACACAGAATCGATACATATATTAAAAAAACGCTTGCGCTTTTAAAAACGTTGTAGTATTATCGAATTACAAATTAAAATAATATATTTAGGGGGCACATTATCGTGACTACAAAGAATATAAAAAATCAAGGTTTTACACTAGTTGAGCTTTTGATCGTTATCGTGATCATCGCAATTTTGACAGTTGTTTCTTTGGTTGCATACAACGGTTTGCAAAACCAGGCAAAGACATCTGCTGCTAAATCTGCTGCTGACGCCGTTGCTAAGAAAGCTGAGCTATACAACACAGCAGAGAGCAAGTACCCAGCTAACTTGGCAGCCTTAACAGATGCTGCTCATTCTGGCGAACCATACTACCTGGATGTAAAGACAGTTAATGAGCCTGCTACCGGTACTTCTCTTACTGCTGGTACTGCTCCTAAAGAAGCTAACACTATTGAGTATAAAGTATGTTCAGGCAATAAGGGTGCGCACGTTAAGTACTACAACTTCTCAAAGGACACTGTAGAGGAGCGAACAGTTGGTACTGGCTGTTAATCAGCTAAGTATGTAAATAAAAACTCCGGCATTATGCCGGAGTTTTTTTATGCGCGGGTTTACATTAAATATCGCGTAGAGTATGGCAGAACTCTACGACTTCTTTACGTAGTCCAGCCAATTCATCATCATTGTCGCGATTATCTATTGATCGCCTCATCCATTCCGCGATTTTTTCCATGTCGTCTTCTTTGGCGCCTCGCGTTGTGACAGCTGGCGTGCCTAAGCGGATACCGCTTGGTCTAAATCTTGGCAGGGGGTCGTCTGGAATCGCATTGGCGTTCAGTGTCAGACCAATTTTATCCATAGCGATTTCCGCTTCCTTGCCGTCAATACCGAAGCTGCTGTGAATATCTGCCAGAATTAAATGGTTACTGGTGCCGCCAGTTACTAGTTTAAAGCCGCGTTTTTGCAATTCTTCCGCCAGTCTTTTTGCATTTTTAACAATTTGTTCAGCGTAATCCTTGAACTCTGGCTGCAAAGCTTCACCAAACGCTACAGCTTTTGCGGCGATAGTGTGCATGTGCGGTCCGCCTTGTGTACCAGGGAATACTGCTCGATCAATCAACGTAGGTAAATTTTCGAGAGTTTTCTCTGGTTTTTTCAATGGATTGCCAACTATTCCTCGACTAAGAATCAGCCCGCCTCGTGGTCCACGCAGAGTTTTATGAGTTGTTGTGGTAATTACATGAAAGCCATAGTCGAACGGGTTTTTGGCAACGCCACTAACAATTAGCCCCGCGATGTGGCTCATATCCGCCATTAGCATAGCGCCGACCTCATTGCCAATTTCGGCAAATTTTTCGTAATCTAACTCTCGTGGATATGCCGAAAATCCCGCCAAAATGATCTTTGGTTTGTGCTTTAAGGCCAATTGACGGATTTCTTCATAGTCAATTTCGCCAGTGTCGATATTTTTTATACCATAGCGAATGAAGTTGTATTCTCTGGCGCTACGCGTAACTGGAGCGCCGTGTGTAAGATGTCCGCCGTGAGCCAAATCCATAGCCAGAATAGTATCGCCAGGCTCGCACCAAGCGTAGTACACCGCCTCATTAGCCTGCGCTCCAGAATGTGGCTGGACGTTAGCGTGATCTGCTTTGAAAAGTTTCTTAGCGCGGTCAATTGCTAGCTGCTCAACTTGATCGGTGTTTTCTTGTCCGCCGTAATAACGTCGACCAGGGTAGCCTTCTGAATATTTATTAGTGAAAACACTACCGAGCGCCTGAAGTACGTCTGACGAAACGTAATTCTCGCTAGGAATTAGTTCCAGGCCGTCCGTTTGGCGCTTTTTTTCTGCTTTTATAAGTTCTTCAATTTGCTTGTCTTTCATGACTAAACCTCCATTAATACTTATTATATCATTGCTTATATATATCATTAGTGATATAATTTACGCATGATAAAAGACAAGTATCTTCAAAAAATCGGCAATTTAATCGCTGAAAATCGTCAAAAACAGGGGCTAACTCAGACTCAGTTGGCTGAAGCAATTGGTACGTCTCAGAGTGCTATCAATCGCATTGAAAACGGGGGTCAGAATATTAGTATTGAGATGATTGCTCGAATTAGTGAAGTGCTTAATAACAATATTGTGACCGTAAATCATTCCGGAAAAATGAATTTTAAGGTAACTGGCGGCAAAAAATTGTCTGGTGAGATACAGGTTAAGACTAGTAAAAACGCCGCAGTGGGCCTTCTCTGTGCGAGTTTGTTGAATAAGGGAAAAACGACGCTTAGGAAAGTGGCGCGAATTGAAGAGGTTAATCGAATTATCGAGGTTCTGAATTCGATTGGTGTTAAAACTCGCTGGTTGGACGGCAGTGATCTTGAGATCGTGCCGCCAGCGCGCTTGAAACTTGAAGATATGGATATTGCTGCGGCGAAGAGAACTAGGACTGTAATTATGTTCCTTGGTCCGCTACTACATCAATATGACGATTTCAAATTGCCGTTTGCTGGCGGCTGTAATTTAGGGAAGCGCACGGTTGAGCCGCACCTTAGTGGTTTGAGACATTTTGGAATGAACGTCACGGCGGAGACTGATTATTATCACGCAAAAACTGATGTCAATTCTGGTGATCGAACGATTTTGTTGACGGAACGTGGCGATACGGTGACGGAAAATATCATTATGGCTGCGGCGTTGTCGCCAAATACCACCATCATCCGCAACGCTAGCCCAAATTACATGGTCCAAGACGTCTGCTTCTTCTTGAAAAAATTGGGTGTGAAAATTGAGGGAATTGGTACGACAACCTTGAAAATCACGGGTCGTAAACGAATTAGTAAAAATCTGGACTATTATCCGAGCGAAGATCCGATTGAAGCGATGAGCTTTATTGCGGCGGCTGCAGTGACGGATTCGGAAATTACTGTTCGTCGTGCGCCGATTGAATTCTTGGAAATTGAACTAGCAACATTGGCGGAAATGGGTCTTAAATTTGAGCTCAGCAAGGAATATTTTGCTAATAACGGGCAAACTCGTTTGGTTGATATTAAATTGCAGCGTTCCAAACTCCAGGCAGCAAAGGATAAACTTCACGCCTTGCCGTTTCCTGGAATTAATATGGACAATTTGCCGTTCTTGGGGCTTATTGCGACGGTGGCCGAGGGGCGCACGTTGGTTCACGACTGGAGTTACGAAAACCGAGCAATTTACTTTACAGAGCTGAGCAAGCTGAATGCGCAAATCGAGCTGGTTGATCCACACCGTGTTTATATCACTGGTCCAACAAGATGGAAGCCGGCCGACGTTGTTGCTCCGCCAGCGCTTCGTCCGTCCGTTGTGATACTTTTGGCAATGCTTGCTGCTCCAGGTGTATCGATTCTGCGCGATGTATATTCGATTAATCGCGGATACGAGGAATTGGCGGCACGCTTAAATTCGCTAGGTGCTGAGATTGAAGTGATTATTGAATAGGAATTCGCTTAATCTGCGGTTCTTTTTTAGGCTG
>CAUTOA010000021.1:0-7096 GCA_963540205.1 uncultured Candidatus Saccharibacteria bacterium | reverse complement strand
ACCTTTGGATTTATGAGCGGTCATCAAATTTATGGCGCCGCTGAGTGAACTTGCGTGCGTGCGAATTTGCGTTAAGCGAGTTTTTGTTGAAATGTGCAGATCAATAAACTCCAAAAAATCTTCCAGAGTCGGGTTTTTATCGGTGATTCGATCGCGAAGTTTTTGACGCAAAGTGCGCAAACTTTCCAGAATTGTCAGATATGCTTCTGGGTTTTTATCTAGCTTTTCTGGCGAGAAATAGAAATTGGCGAGAGAATTGACCTGAAGGTCGTCGTTTTCGTCATTAGTTAAGCCTAATAAATTGTCCAATTGCTCTTCCAATGGCAGATTCGGCACGTCCTTAGCGCGCTCCAAAAGCCACTCCGCAAATTCCTTAAAGACACTATTCGCTAGCATACTTTCCAGCCACAATTGCCGATTTTTGTAAGCTTGAAGGCTCAATTTCCAGATGTCCAGCGCAGAAAATCCAAACGCTGGGTGAGCCGTAATTTCCGGCAGTAGACTATTGGCAACGTCCAAATTATTCTGGCTAATCGCCACGACAGTTCGCGCTAATTTGTCCAGAATCTGAATTATATCTTGCTCCAAAATGTCGTCATGACGCTCGTAATTGACAAAAAGATTTTCCTTATAAAGATGCGGAAGAATTTCAATGAGTTCCTTATGGTGGCGCGCAATAATCGTGATGTTTTCTGGCTTTTCGCCGTTTTTTATTAGCTCGGCAATTTGTTTGGCAATTCCCGCTCGCTCTTCGCTAACAGATGAGAATTCTTGGATTTCGACTTTTGAGCCTTCGCTATTTGCGTGTGCGGTCAATTGTTTTGATAGCCCGTCAATCGTGTTTTCCAGTCGATCCGCGCCTTGAGTGATGACGTCCCGAGCCGATGATAAAATGTTTTCGGCGGAACGATAATTGTCGGTCAAAACGATGATTTTTGGGTCGTGATAATGTTGACGGAAACGCTGGATGTTACCCACGTCTGCGCCTTGGAAGCTGAAGATTGCTTGGTCGTCATCGCCGACCGCCATGATGTTTGGATTGTCGTCGTTCTCGCTGGTCAAATTGAACAATAATCGTAATTGCGCCAAGTTTGTGTCCTGGAACTCGTCGACCATGATGAATTGGAATTGCTCTTGGAGATTTGCGCGCAGTTCTGGGTGAGATTCGCAGGCTTGAATAACGGATAAAATCATGTCGTCGTAGTCAAATAACGAGCGCTCGGATAAAATATTTACATATTTTTCGTAAACGTCAATTGCGGCAGATAATTTTTCTGCGGCGGTAAAATCTTTCAGGACAAATTCGCCATTGGCATTTTTTTCGCACCATTTATTTTTCCAAGCGGTCAGTGGCTTGGTTGAGTTTTCGTCAATTGCTTCCTGGGTGGCATGCACGATACTCAGCGCCAAAACGTTGGCGTATGGCGTGATTGAGGCTGGCAATTTTGAGTTTTTCTTGTCAGGGTTTTTGGCGGCTAAATTGGCAATTTTCTCAGCTATCGGTGCAAACAACTCGATTGTCTTTTTCGATATTTTGGCGGAAAACACTTGTTGAATATCTGGCGCGATTTCGGCGATTGTGCTTTGATTGTCCTCAATAATTGCCCGTAATTCTGACGGCGTTAAGCCGCTTTGCTTGAACTCGGAAATAATGCGAATGAGTTCCTTGATGTAGACAAATTCCCCGTTATTTTTCGCGCTTAATGGATTTCGCCAATCAAGTCCTTCGAGTATTCCAGAGATAATTTGATATTGCGTCAATTCGTCAACTGGCTGAGCGTCGGCGCCACGGAAAAAATACTCGCGGTGTTGATTGATAATTTCTGTGCCGAAGCTGTGAAATGTGTGAATCGCAATTTTATACGCGTCCTCACCGATAATCTGGCGGAGTCGTTGGCGCATGTTCGTGGCACCGCTTTCGGTGAACGTTAGACATAAAATACTGTTTGGCAAAGTGTCGGTTTGTCTCAGGATTTGGGCAGTGCGCATACTTAGAAGCTCGGTTTTCCCTGTTCCTGGCCCAGCAATTACCAAAAGCGATCCGTGAATGTAGTCGACTGCTTGTCGTTGATTATCGTTTAATTTAGCGTAACGAGTATTGAAATCCATAGTTTTATTTTACCATGTTGACTAGTTTTAATAGAGCGTGTAATATTAGGGTATCGTGCTAGTTCCTTGCGCGTTTCAGTTAGCTAAGGGACGCACAGTACCTTAGCGATTTCTATCCTGGAAGGAGAATCATGAGCAAGAGGATTATTTCCGTACTTGCCATCGTCATGCTCGCCGCTGGGTCGCTATTCGTGACTCAGAGTAGCGCCAAGGCATATCCTGGCAACTGCTATGCGGAAGTGACGCCTGACCTCAGAGGGCACGCTAGCTGTCATTCCGGCACGGGGTATTACCGTGTTAGTGTCAGTTGCGCAGCAGTCTGGACGTTTGGATATGCCTTTGGGGTGTATAGCCCCTGGGTTGCCGTAGGGTCCAGGAATGACGAAGCCTGGGCGTCGTGTCCTCCTGGAGCGTGGCTGTGGAAGCCTGCTGGACAGGCTCGCTATTACGCGTTCCTCGAGAGGAGAAATCCCTGAGATGAGCCTCAGAGTCGCTCTTTGAAGCGACTCTGAGGCTAAGATTTATAGTATTTTTTTAAGGAGGGCGTAAATGAAAAACTTAAAAAAGATAAGATTTAGTCATATATATATGTTTGTACTGACGATTGCGTTGATCTTTCTGAGTTATCAAGTCTACTGGCTGAATGAAAAAGAATATCGAAGATCAGTCCAGTCCTCTATTGATTATCTTGAAAATGCCCAAAGTATTAAGCGACTTGAGTTTTGTGTTAATCACGCCATTAAAGATTGTACTGAAGAAAATGTCGACGCTTGGAATGAAAAACATCCAGAAGACGCGTTTAAGGGTAAAAGCCACTTGGATATTTCCCGTCAAGCAGTCGAATCGGTCAGACAGGTTGGCTATTAGATTTCACATCTTTGCCATCTCGCGCACCTCATAAAAAAATGGTAAAATATTATCTATGAATAAGGCGACGTACGACGAGCTGGCACTGGAGCGAATTGCTAAGGAAAAATTTGGTTTTCCAATTGATGTTCAATCAATAATTTTGTGGCACGCTGACGTTAGTCGCACGGCTAAGGCGTCGGTTTTTTTGACGAATAAAAAGCAGCTGATGATGTATTTGGAGGCGACGTCGCCGTTGATTTTATCTGACGTTAAAAAGATAATTTCGCGAATGGGTATGCGGGCGGAATTGTTCCTTCCACCAAAAGGTCAGCCGAGATATTTTGAAGATATCGGCAAGCGCAAATTCCGCGAAGTTTTTCCCGGGAGAAGGCACGTTACGGATGAAGATTTGCATTTTTATAAAACTTTGGCGCCGTATAATCCTGCCTTGGTTTTGATTTCTGAAGTGAAAAATGGCGAGATATATCAATTCGATTCTGACGCGTACGGAAATTGGCGAGTTGGTGCGAGGTTCAGTTACAGAAGGATTCGGACAAGCTAATGCGTGACTATTTGGACATTATCAAGCGGAATCTGCTCTCACCTATTGTCGTGGTGATTTTTCTGTTGGCTGGCGCGCTGGTTTATGTTCGCGAATATCGTGATGCGTGGTTTATCTCGGTGGTGATTGTCGTGAATTCGACGATTGGCATTATTCAGGAGCTAAGAGCCAAGAGAGTTTTGCGTCAATTGGAGTTGATGAGCGCGCCGAAAGCTCGATTGTTAAAAGATGGAAATGTTGTCGAGGTCGGTTATGACGAACTTAAAATTGGCGATGAGATTATTATTCAGGCTGGCGATGAACTACCGGCGGACGCGAAAGTTATTGAGTCAAAAGGCTTGGAGCTGAATGAAAGTATGTTGACTGGCGAGTCTGCGTCGATTGAGAAAAAGGATGGCGATGTCGTGTTGGCGGCGACCACGGTTTTGGCTGGTGAAGGTATGGCGCGAGTAATTGCGATTGGCGACGACACGAAAGCTGGCGCGATTAGCCAAGTTCTGAAGCGTTACAAGCCAGAACTCACGCCTCTGCAATTAGCGATTTGGCGCGCAATTTATTTCTTGACTTATGGCGCAATTGTCCTGTCGCTACTCATCGCTATCGTCTATTATTTCTCTGGCGATAACGTCGTTGTCATCTTAAAAACCATAACTTCGGCGGCGGTTACAGTCGTGCCTGAGGGTCTGTTATTGGCGAGTTCTCTGCTTTTGGCGTTCGGCTCACTGCGATTAGCCCAGGCGAAAGTCTTGCCGCAAAAATTGTCAGCAATTGAAGCCATGGCACTTCTGAATTTGCTGGCCGTAGATAAAACAGGCACTTTGACCAGTGATGAAGTGACGCTTGAAAAAGTCGTGGCGTTCAGTGATGAAAATGACTATTCAGACTCTGACGTTGCCAGTTTTGCGGCATTAATTGCTCATGAAACCAGCGGCGGGAATATCACTGGTCGTGCGATTTTGGCGGAAGCTACGTCGCCAAAAAATACGAAAGTTTTGGAAGTGATGGCGTTTTCGTCGGCGCGTAAAATGGCTGGCGTGAGGGCGAATATTGATGGCGAAATTCGGACGTTAATGATGGGCGCGCCAGAGTTTGTGTCGAAGTTGGCGCCAGTAGACAAGGAAACTCAGAAGAAGTTGAATGATTGGGCTGACAATGGCTTGCGCGTGTTGATGTTAGCTGAATTTTCGGACGATAAAACCAAATTGAAAGACTTGAAAAACGGTTCTGGAACGGCAATCGGTGCGGTTGTCCTGCGCAATTCCCTGCGTCATGGCGTTGTTGAAACAGTGGATTTTTTGCAGCGCCAAGGTGTAACTATTCGCGTAATCTCTGGTGATAATCCGCGCACAGTTCAATATATCGCCAAAGAAGCTGGAATTAAACACCCAGAAAAAGCGATTTTAGGCGAGGATTTGGCGGCGCTTAGCGAAGATGAATTTAATAAAGCGGCTGATACTTACACGATTTTTGCCAGAGTTTTGCCGGATCAAAAAGAGCGCTTGATTAATCGATTCCAGCAATCAGGAAAATTCACTGGCATGGTTGGCGACGGCGTAAATGACGCTTTGGCGCTGAAAAAGGCGGACCTCGGTGTGGCGATGTATGCGGGCGCTCCAGCTTCTCGTCGAGTTTCCGACATTATATTGCTCAACAATTCGTTCACTTCCCTTCCGATGGGAATGAAATTGGGCAATCAAATAATGCAAGCAATCGAAGTCATCGCTGTCCTGTTTTTTCATAAAATTATTTACGGCGTGACGCTTCTTCTTGCGACGATTTTTATTGATATGAATTATCCGTATTCGCCTCGCCATATTACGTTTATGAATATCTTTCTGGTGACTATGCCGACTCTCATGTGGACGCTATTTCCTCCCACGCCGAAGCATCGAATAAATCCGAAGAGATTCTGGCACGATACTTTGCTGGCCGTTGCGCCTGTTGCTTTAATTACTGGCGTGACTGTCGCGTTCACCTATTGGATTACCTCTGTTATGTTCCCTGGTCACGCTGCAGAAGTCGCAACGATGACCGTACTTACTGCAACTTTGTTTGGTGTATATTTGGTGTTCTTGGTGGGAATTATGCTGGACGTAACCATCGATAAATCCGCCAAACGCGCTCGCTTGCTTTATCTTCTGTCGGTGATCATCGTAGCAGCTGGAAGCTTTGGTTTTGGTTTCTTGCGCAACTTCTTTGACTTCACTGTACCAAATTTATTCATAATGTGGCCAGCAGCTGGCGCAATTGTCGTAGCGATGTTAGCCCAGCTATTCATTGCTCGCCGGGCTGGCCGGCGAATCGTTCGATAAATATAAATACTAAGGAATGCAGCTAGATGCATTTTTCATAGGGGTTAAAGAATATTTTACTTGGGTGCGTTTAGGTATTATTGATTCTACTAGTACATTTTTATTCGGCTACCAGTATTTGAATCAGTAAAATACCTTCCACTTTCGTCAAAATGGAATGTTAGGTCTGTACCTATAGGCATGTCGTATACTGCCAAAACGGCGGGCTCAATATTTGCAAGGGTATTGAAATCTACAATTATGAGATTATTTGGGTTATCTATATATTCTTGAGTGTCAGTATCTCCTATTGCTCGCCATCCACAATCGGCTGGATTGGCTCCTTCTTCTCTAAAAAGCCATTTTAGCTTAGATTTTCCCTCATAGATCGACTTAGTTATAATAGCGCCCCCAGCGTTTTGTATAAGAGGAACCTCTTTTTTATTAAATAATTTCATAAAACCTCCGTGACTTTATCCTGTATATTTTTATCCAAAACCACAAGGTGTTCAATGTGCGGCGTCCTAGGGAAGAAATTGTAGCCTTGATGGTGTACGATTTTGTATTTTTCCTTAAGTAGGCTGACGTCTCGCGCTTGCGTGACGGGATTGCAACTCAGATAAATAATCCGAGGCGGCTCAGTTTCCAGCAGTCGATTAGTAACGTCGGCGTGAAGTCCAGCGCGCGGCGGATCAACAATGACAATTTGCTCGCCCGTTATACATTCCAGAGATTTTTCGCTCGGCGCCAAAATCGCCTTGGCACTCGGTCGATTCAGCTTGGCGATATTCCTCTGCATTTCCGCGACGGCATGTTCGTTAATCTCCACGAGCGTCACGTCATCGCCTCCAATTGTCAAACCAATTGTCCCAACTCCAGAATAAAGGTCAAGTATCGGCAATTTTTCATTGCAATTAATCCACGCTTTCATATCGCTTAGGGCTTTTTCGTAAACGGGAATGTTGACTTGGAAAAATCCTTCGCAAGCGTAGTTGAATGCGACGCCTAAAATCGTGTCGCTCAGTGTTGTGTCGCCGAATTTGTTCAAGCGTTCGGTGATTCTGCTGGCTGGGCTTTTGGGGTTGGAATAAATTATCTCGCCGCCCGCAGCTGATAGTAATTTGGCTTCATCGTCGGAAATCAGGTTTTCTATCTTATCTTTTACGTACAATTGCCAGACGGCGTTTCCCTGTTGGTCTGAGCGAATCAAGAGTGTTTTTAATTGGCGCGCGACAATCGGTTTTGTTCGTAAGAGGTCGCGGATTTCAATTGCCAATTTATTTAT
>CAUTOA010000020.1:0-7173 GCA_963540205.1 uncultured Candidatus Saccharibacteria bacterium | reverse complement strand
GCGCACACGTAAACCCAGCTGTCACATTTGGTCTATGGACAATGCGTAAGCTAAAAACCATACTCGTACCATTTTACTGGGGCGCACAATTCCTCGGTGCAATGGCAGCTATCGTGCTTGTTGGCTCATTAACAAACGGCGGATTCGCCCTAAGCTTCGACCAATTTACTGCATTCTCTTGGAACATCTTCGCGATGGAATTAGTCGGTACCGCAGTTTTTGTATTCGGAATTGCCGCAGTATTACAGCGCAAAGAAATCAAAGCAGCTGGTCAAGCTTTTGGAATTGGCTTGGCGTTGATGATTGGTCTTGTCGTATCTGGCTCAATCTCTTCGTACATTAAAAGTACTGCTATTGCAAAAATCCAAAAAGAGCAAAGCGCTGCTCAAACCGAGAAAAACGGCCGCACTTACCCACGCGAGATCTACATCTCAGGCGCAACTTTGAACCCAGCAGTTTCTTTGGCTGTTACGGAGAAAACCGATTCTCAACTACGCAGCAACGGAGTATTGCCAGCTGAAGGCGAAAAAAGCTATTCACGCTTTAGTCTGGAAGTAATTGCCGCTACCCTAATCGGTGCAGCATTAGGCGGTAACCTATTTCTACTCGTCAATTACCGAAACAAAGACGAAGAATAGATTATAACTTCACAATAAAATATCCCGCTTAATCGGCGGGGTATTTTTTTATGTCAATCTTCCTGAGTTGGCCGATCAATCAGCTCCGGCTGAGCTTGATTATCGCCGCCAGAAATTCGCACAACATCCTTATCGATCTTCCCCAACTCCTTGTATGTATTATTGTAATGACCAACGGTCGTACTAAGACTCTTACCCATTTTCGTCATCAGCTCGTCAAACTTTTTAATATGAACGCCCAATTGACCAACTCGAACTTGAATGTCTTTAGCCTGCTCTTCAATTTGTAGACTACGAAGCCCCTGAAGAACGGTCTGCAGGTACGCCAGAAAACTAGTCGGACTCACAATAATCACTCGCTTATCTCGGAATGCATATTCAATCAGGTCGCGACTCGAACCGCCCTGACCGACATTGTTAATCAGAAGATCGTAATACAAAGATTCGCTAGGGATAAACATAAAAGCAAAGTCCATGGTGTTTTCGCGCGGACGAATATATTTACTAGTCTCGTCGATTCGCCCCTTAAGATCAGCCTTCACCTTATTTAGCCACATTTCACGCTCGGATTTTGCCTCGGCGTTAATCATGCGATTGTAATTCTCCAAAGAAAACTTACTGTCCACCGGCAATATTTGACCCTTGTCCAGAAAAATAACCGCGTCAACAATTTCGCCGTCCTTGAAGCGATATTGCATTTGATATTGCTTGGCTGGCAAAACGTTATCCAGCACACTTTCCAGATAAAACTCCCCAAAAACGCCACGCTGCTTTGGATTTTGCAACACGTTTTGCAAGGTTTTCAGATCGGTCGCCACATCGACCACGCGCTTATTGGTCTCGTCCAATTTCGCCAATCGCTGCGTTACATCAGCCACCAACTTCGCGCTTTCTGACAATTGTTTCTGCACGGAAGTCTGAACTTGCGCATTGCTTCGCTCCAGCTTATCGCTAACGGATTCATTCAGTTTCGCAATAGTCCGTCCTAACTCCACGACATCGGTTTTAATTAGCTCGACGGATGATTGATTTTTTAGCTCGCTGATTTTTGATTGTAAGACAAATAAAGTCGCGCTCAAACCAATAGTAATAACAATTAAGAGAATAATGATAATGATTTCCATACACTTAGTGTACAGTGATTATAATGCTAAGACAACTCGTGCTAAGATCGCGAATAAAGTCATAAATAAAATTGCTGCGCCGTTGCCGCGAATTCTATTCAGCCAGATTAACGACAAGTATACCAAAACTGTTGCCAAAACCACCCATAGCAATGACAAAATCCAAGATCCGCCAGCCCATAATGTAGCGCCCCACAACGACACAGTTGCCGCGATTACCACTAGCAGAGGTCGCTTAATACCAAATACCGCCAACACCGGCACCAACATAATTCCCGCCAAAACTAACGCGACGTAAGATGCGATGCTCGTGCTGTTTGCGCAAATAGAAATATGCTCAGCGTTCGCGCAAAATACGGGTGTAATCATAAATTTATCAAACGCAAGCGCCAGCAACCAGATAGCCACGCCGCTAGCAACTAAAATCGCCAAAATCCTCAAGAAAACTCGCCTTGAAAATGGATATGTGTAATCTGATATTTCTTCACGGAAAATAGCTGACAATAATTTCATACGTAAATTGTAACGTAAACTTGTCAATATTGCAAATGTATATGCTTAAATATTATGCTTTTTTCAGGAGATTCATCGGTTTATACCAAACAATCCCCGCACAAGCAATCAATAATCCGCCAACAACGTCAAGCGGCGTATGCACCAATGCAATAACCCGACCGACACATATTAAGATTGTCATAACCAAACAAACAACAGCCAACCGCCAACTCTTTGCTCCGAAAAATACCGCCAGAGTAATTGCCATTGTAAATAGAGCGTGATCAGACGGAAAACCCGGATTATTAAGGAATGACGCGCCAGCAGATACTCCCAGAATCTCGAACGGGCGCATTTGATCTGGTTGATAAATTGACCCGATGATTTTTGCCGCCACGTAAGCAGTCAATCCAGCCATCAAAACTTGGCTATAAACTTGATACTTCTCTTTATTTGGAACCAATTTTATCAGCGCGTACGCACCAATTAGCACGACTGGCACCACTAGTCCATCAGCAATTAATTTTACAATCCATTGCAAATCCATACTACTAGTATATCGCGTCAACGCTGGCCAGTAAACGCTTGCGGAAATTATTTTTCTATAGTACAATTATGTTTGCCGTTGGGATGTCGCCAAGTGGTAAGGCAGCGGGTTCTGGTCCCGCCATTCGGGGGTTCGAATCCCTCCATCCCAGCCAAATGGAATTTTATCTAAATCCACCATTAAATTATATGGTGGATTTAGTTTTGATGTTATGTAATAAAAATCTAGTTGGTCAAATCAACGACTGTTTATAGTAAATAAACTTTTGGATAAGAGTTGTTGGATGTTGTCACACTCCAATCTTCATGAATGGTTTAGTCATATTATTTTAGGTGGATAAAATATTGTTAGCTTATTATTAAGTCATTAGGTAATGGATTGCTTTTACTCAGGCGGTCAATTTTTGCTCAGGGTTTACTTTGGTTTTTACCTAAAGCTCTTGCTTCATTTTCTCATTAAATCAAATAAGGGCGTCTGTCGCAGTAATATATAGTGATCATTGTTTATGTCGTTTGATTATTTATTAATCGCATAAAATCTCTTTTGCAATATATATTTGTGACATAATGTCTATTTTTGACTGAGGTGGGTTTTCAATGGCTATATCTACTATTCTTTTCATCATTTCTGCGAAGAAAAGTATACCCATATTTTCTTGTATTATATCGTGAAGAAATACTTTCTTGTTATTTTTGTAATCATTGTTGAGATTTACAGAGAAATATGTCATTTTTTTAGCTTCATATTGCCAAATTCGGTATTTAACTTGGGCTTTATCGTCAATTTTGATTTTGCCACAATTAGATAAGAATTTGTCTATACTACCTTTTTTATGCCATGTCGCCAAATCTTTATCTATATAAACATCATTCCAATTATTGAATAGTGGATAATGAGAGAAAATGTTCCGTATGCATGAAAAAAGATCACCTGCAATTATTCCGTCAAAAATTGGTCTACCGCCATGCTTAACCCAGTCTAAGTATTTTTTTATTAACTCATAATTTGTCATTTCTATATACAGCAAGAATAGTTCTTTTATTCTGTAAAATCTTAGCTCTGGGCTCTCGTTCATAAAATCATTTGATGTCACTTCATCATATAGCGTGTAAAATCGATTAAAAAATGGCTCTAGAGCTTTTTGTTCTTTTTTTGTAGGTCGAATATCGTTGTTTTGCGAATCTTGATTATTGCTCATCTTTTTACCTAGTTATTTAGTTCTTATTATATCTTTTATCTTAATTGTTGTGTCATAGCTTGGATTTAATTTGACTTAATAGCTTATATCTCTTTTGTATTTAGGTCATATTTAGCTATGATACTACAAGTGATACTTGACAGACTTTCTTTTAATACTTTATGAAATTCTAAAAAATCTTCCCTGGTAAATACCGGATTAGAGTCTAGTCTGTGGATTATGTTATGCCTAAGCTCAATCAATTCATTAAGTTTATCATAATTTTCTATACTAGTTGATTCTTCTATTATACTTTTGATGTCCAACTCTGCATACCTCTTGTATATTTTCCTAACATTTTTAAGATTTTGAAATTTTACATTGTTAATGAAAGAGCTAATGATTTCTGGTACGTCTAAATTTTTATTATCAGATGATATTTTCGTGATTTTTGACAATACGCCTTCATCATAGCTAGCTAGCACTCTAAATGTTTCCTTAAAATAAAATTCAAATATTGCAACAAGCATCGGAATTAGACCAATATAAATCTGCCTGGTTGGATCCACATAGGCTAAAAAATCTTCAATTTTTTCATCACTACTTTCTGGCTCGTTCGTTGTCTGAAAATTATTCCATGGCTGAGGTAGACTTACTCCTAACATCTGAATACTACTACATGTTTTTCTAGTTATATAATCAATGCCGCGACTCATTGGAGAGGTATCATCTTCCCATAAAGGAGCAACTTCATTTTCCCCATAATCCCCATCAATCGTTCCTCCAAATTTCTTCTTTGAATCTGTCAAAATTTTGTTCATCATACTTACGTCATACCATGAAGCACTGTATGTGTTTCTCACATGAAGTGACCAAAATTTCCTTTTTCCTCTTATTTCTGGAAAAATTGTTATTTCTACACCAGTGATTGATTTAAAATCCTCTTGATCAAACCAAAGCAGATGTTCGCTCCCTTTCGGCCAATTCCATAGATGGGATGTTGTGTTTATCTTCCCATAGGATTTTATATGATCAGATAAGCTCTTTTTATTAGTACTCTCAGTATGTAAACATAAGTCTCTTCCCATGCATGATATTATATAACCTATTCTTAATATTTTGCCATAATTTGGCTTTGGTTTTAATTTTTATCTGATTGTTAATTGATAATAAATTATTTATTTTGTTTTATTCATCAATCCGAGCTCTAACTACTAAAAGCAATTTGCTAATCGCTAGAGGTTCATCTGTCGTATTTTTACGCCAGCCAAGTTTGAGATTTAGCAGCCAATTATTTGGCTGTTTTTTTCGTCGATAAATTTGCACAGATCAGCAAAGCCCACATCGCAAATACCAGAAAAATCGCAGCAACGCTATTCACATTCTTTATCGTTGCACCAAATATCACTGCCGCGTGCCCATTCGCAAACGCCAAAAAACTAATTACCGTCATAATCCCCAAACTCAAAAAACCAGCCATTCTGCTCGTCAGAGTAATTCTTTTTGACATATTCATATCAATTAAAAACGGCAACGACATCAGCTCAACAACCACCAATAATATTGCAATCGGAAGACTTAAATATGGCGGAACCCCCGCAGAAGTAAGGACCGCAGAAAACTTCTCAAACGTAAATAATTGACATAATAATGGCGCCATTATTAATAGTCCTGTAATCAATTTAACAATTTTATTCACTTTTCTAGACATAATTTCAGTATAGCTTGCGCGTCAAAAAAGCTCAAGCTTGTTGTATTTTTTACGAAAGCACTTGCACTTTTTATAAAAACGTCATAAAGTTAAATCAGCGAACGTTACAAAAATAAACACCACAAAATCGTATCTTTCGCTCTACGACAAATCCACCACAACTTAAAATACCCCGTCTCTATGGGGTATTTTTCTTTGTTAATATTCGAGATTGTTCAGCGCGCCACTCGGCAATTTTTCCGTGGTGTCCGCTCAATAAAACATCCGGCACACGTAAACCTTTAAACTCCTCGGGTCGTGTATATTGTGGAAATTCCAACGTTTCTCCATCTGAAAAACTTTCAATTTCCGCAGACTTTTCGCCGCCCAAAACTCCAGGAATCAACCTAACAATAGAATCAATCATCATCATCGCCGCCAGCTCTCCGCCCGTCAGCACAAAATCGCCGATACTCCACTGTTCGTCAACCAACTCCAAAATTCGCTCATCAACACCCTCGTATCGCCCGCAAATAAATATCACACCCCTGTCATCATCGGCTTCTTCCTGAGCTTTAGCCTGCTTCCAGCGCTGCCCGCGCGGACTCATTAGTACCACTTTCGCTGTTTCATCCTGAGATTTCGCAAATTCTACCGCTTTCCATAACGGCTCAATCATAAGAAGCATCCCGTCGCCGCCGCCATAAGGAGTATCGTCAACCTGACGACGAGGACCCAAACCAAACTCCCGCAGATTCACCGTCGTAAGCTCCACGATACCGTCTTTCTGAGCCTTCCACATCATGGAATTATTAAAAACTCCCGTTGTCATTTCTGGGAAAAGTGTAATTACTTGAAATTTTCTCATCTGTTACAGTGTACCAAGTGTTGACTTGATTGTCCAGGTATGATATATATATATATTAACTTTTACTCAACCGAGTAGAAGTAGCCCTTAGAGAAAGAGAGACGTCATGTCTTGCATCACCGAGCTTGCGGAAGATTTTGACCTCCCCATCAAAGAGGAGGGATGCACTCTGGAAATAGACACGTATACTATGCCTCGTCTTGGTTGCGGAAATTACATCGCATACTTGGTACGGGAATACCTCGCCTCCTACTCTGGCACTATTGACCGGATTGAGACCCTAAAGTGCAATTTTGACGAGGCCACCGGCTTCATTGTCTACGTTGGAGACACCATGGTACTCAAGGTAGCACCATGGTCATGGAGCGAAGGAGAACCCTTCACCGGTATCAGAGTGAGGGTCGAGATCTGGCCTGTTGTAGAACAGGCCACCGGATCCAAGCGTCTTGCAGACGTCTTCGAAAAAATCGCCGAGCTAGACGAGCCTTACGTCTTGTACCGGGACGGACAGTCTTGGTCGATTAGGAGGGCTTCCTAAAGCCCGCTGAGAAAATAGCTCGCCTTGAGGCTGAAGCTCTTGGCGGGCTATTTTCATGTCTTTTTACAGAAATTATTCCCCACCAAAAAACCGCCC
>CAUTOA010000019.1:0-7213 GCA_963540205.1 uncultured Candidatus Saccharibacteria bacterium | reverse complement strand
GTTTGTGGTTCTTCGGTAGGAACTGCTAAAAGTCCGCTCAAAAGAAATATCGCGATTGCTACGCCTCCGATTACGACAACGCTATATATTATCACATGAAATCGCCACAGGAATTTGGATAGTGATTTTACGATTGGCTCGAGCTGTTCTGATATTGATGGACTCATCGTGTATAAACCTTTACTTCAAGTGATTGGATTGATATTTCATGATTATTTGCGCCTCTGGAGATTGACACGCCTGAAAGCTGCATTCGAGTGACATTTTTTTCAATAAGACTAAGGAAATGTAGGAATTTCGTGTAATCTATATGATCTCCCAATTGAATTGATACGAAAGTGCTTTTCACTCCAGCAGGGCTGGCGGATGTTTGCTTGCTAGATGTCGCTGTCTTAGCAGAAGTTGTTGGTTCGTTTTGGAAAGAGAAAGATTTAATAGGAATGCCAGCGCGGTCAGCGTAAGTATTTAAATCCTGAATAATCTGATTCTGATATTGATAAAGTTTCGATTCCGAGACGATATTCTTTGCTTTTTTAACCGTGTCGGAATTGTGGTCTAGCTGAGATTTCGACGCGAGCAAACTTTGTATTTTTGCGTCAACTGCAGTTGCTTCGGTCTGCATTTTTCCGACTTCTTCTGATGTTTTGCTTAGGAATGAGTAGGCGAAAATAACTAGTCCTACCATTGCTGACAATATTATGAGCAATAATAACGACAGGATGATTCGCGCAATACTGGCATTTAGAACTTTTTTCATTGTTTTAAGACCTCTGGCTTTGGTGTAACGCTAATTGTTATAGTGATTGGATAATCCGCGGGCTTGTCTGACGATTGGTTGCCGCCGCTATAAACAACGGTCTCCAGGTGAACGTCGCTAAATATCTCTGATTTTTCTAAGCTGGTTTTTATTCGAATAGCGTCGTCCTTATTCTTTCCAAGAGCCGTTAATGACAATGGTTTATCTAATGCTGAAGTGTCTAGCGTCAGAGAGTCCAAAACCATACCTGATGGTATATATTGTGCAATTTTTGGGATAATTGTAGAGTAATGAGCTTCGCTGTTAATGATTACTTTAGCTGAATCAAGGTCTTTCTTAAATTCGCTAACTTCTTTTTGCGTCGATTGATATTGAGCAAGCTTAGCATTTCCTTCGTCGATGTTGGCTTGAGCTGAGGTGCGGCTATTTTCTAAGAATAGATAAAACCCGCCAATAGTTAAGAATAGTAAACCTGCAAATATTAATGATATGATGCAGTATCGTCTTAAGATGACATTTACTCGTC
This sequence comes from uncultured Candidatus Saccharibacteria bacterium, assembly GCA_963540205.1. GTDB lineage: Bacteria > Patescibacteriota > Saccharimonadia > Saccharimonadales > Saccharimonadaceae > Nanosynbacter. The sequence continues at coordinate 5,930 of CAUTOA010000019.1, read as the reverse complement.
CGGCGCTGATTTGCTTTTTTTCTTGAGGGGGGAGAAGGTTAATCATAAATATCCTCCTGCTTGATTAAGGCTAATCCCGCGACTGGCGATAGCTGAGAGCGGAGCTGTTTTGCTGGCTGCTCTAGTCCATCGAAATTCAGCATTTGCCACGGACTTGCCACGCGTGCTGGCATTAATAATTCGTTTGTGAAAAAATCACCGATTCCTGGTAAGTTGCCGCCACCGCCAACGATGAGAACTTGTTCAATTTTTTTCTCATCAGGGAAGCGGTCTGTGTAATATCGCATAACGCGCTTAACTTCGTTGGTCATTTTTTCCAAACTTGGGCGCAAGGCTCCTGCGATTCTGGCTTGCCTTGGGCCGGGATTTAATCCGTTTAATACCTTAAATTGATGAGCTGTCTCAATTGGTACATTCATTTTTTTAGCTAAATTTAAGGTGAGCGAATAGCCGCCAACATTTAAGCCGCCCGTCACACGTATATCGGAATCTAGAATTGCGATATCTGTAGTTGATGTGCCTATGTCGACAATAACAGTAGGAAGCATTCCTTCTTCTGTGCGCTTCAGAAGTCTAGCGATTGCGCTGATGTTCGGCTCAATTATTGCAACTTCCAGGCCACATTGTTTTGTGGCATCCAACATGCTGTCGATCATTTTCTTCGGTGCGGCACACATTAGCACACTAAGTTCATCTTTCGTGCGATTGATGATTCGATAGTCCAAATAAAGAGAATCTAATGGCGCTGGAATATATTGTTCAGCTTCCAAATTTACCGCACTGCGAATATTGCTTTCTTCTTTCACAGGTAAGCTGAATGTCCGCGAAAATGTTCGGTTAGTTGGTATGCCCAGCGCTACGCGATTGCTGTTAATTTGTCCTACGACGTTTTTCTTCAATAACGTTTTGATATTCTGCGCCAAATATTCAGTGTTGTCTGCAGAATTTCCGTCGCTTTTTTGAGAATCGAGGTTGATCGATCCATATCCATGAACTAGCATTCGATTTCTATCAATCGACATTACTTTTATGCTTGTTCGGCTGATATCTAGACCGATGATTGGTTTTTTTCTATAAAATATACTCGACACGTTATTATTTTCCCACCTATATATCGGTATTATAGCATAAGCTTTTTTGAAAAACTATTATTCCTTAACTTGACCCGCCATACTTGTAATTGGACCCATAACGCTAACCGCCACCAGGGCAATAACAATACCCATGGCGACGATCATTACTGGCTCGATAATAGAGCTAACGCCGTCAATCGCGGTATCAACTTCTTCCTCGTAAAAGTCAGCGACTTTAACCAGAACTTTGTCTGTTTGTCCAGTTTCCTCACCGACAGACAACATCTGTGCTACGATTGGCGGATATAAATTGTCCTGCTCTGCGATAATTTTTGATAAAACTTCACCGTTTTGGACTCGCCTGGTGGCTTCTTTTAGGGATTTTTCGTATGCGACATTTCCGACGGCACGCGAAGTTACGTCCAGCGCTTCAAGCACAGCCACACCCGCACCAATAAGAGCGGAGAAGGTTCGAGTAAAGCGGGCGATTGCCACCTTTTTGACGATTGGACCGACGGCTGGAACTTTGATGATGATATTGTGAAATTTTACGCGACCTTTTGGGGTTTTAACGTAGCGAATCAATAGCCAAATGCTTCCGGCAAATATTGGAATGATTATATACCAAAATGACACTACAAAATCGCTAATTCCGAGCATAATCTCAGTAAGCATTGGTAGTTTAGCGTCAGGTCCGCCCATATCTTTAATGGTTTTACCGATAACCGGAATAATGAAGATCATCAGGATAAAGAAGGCAATAATTGTAATAATTAGAAGGACGATCGGATACGTCATGGCGCCTTTAATTTTTTTCTTCATGGATGAGTTCTTCTCTTGTTGCAGTGCCAGGCGCTTTAAGATGTCGTCCAAAATACCTCCAGTCTCACCCGCAGCAACCATGTTCACATAAATATCGTTGAAGGTTTCTGGGTGTTTACTCAGGGCATCCGCAAAAGACATACCACCTTCAATGTCTTTAATCACAGCGTTGATCGTGTCTCGAAAGTTGGCGCTTTCGGCATGTTTTGCCATAGAGTTAAGGGAGCGAAGAATAGGAACGCCAGCTGAAACCATGGCGCTTAATTGGCGAGTAAACATCACTAATTCTTCAGTCTTGGCGCCTTTCTTTTTCTTGCCGAAAGAAAAACTAAGCTCTTTTTTTGCGCCTTTTTCTTCAATTTTTATCAATTGTCCGCGTGACCTCAAATTATTAATGGCAGATAGTTTGTCGGCTGCTTCAATCGTTGAAGAGACGGTCTCTTTCTTTTTATTGACAAGCAAATATTCAAAAATTGGCATAATATTACTCCCTTGTTGCCCTCAAAACTTCGTCCACAGTGGTGATCCCGCGCAGTGATTTAATAAGTCCGTCCATCTGCATCGTCACCATGCCTTCGGAAATCGCTTGATCTTGAATATCGTTGCTGGTGGCGTTGGCAGTAATCATTTTTTGGATAGGGATGGAAATGCCAAGAACCTCGTAAATGCCAACGCGCCCCTTGAATCCGTTATGTCCACACTCGTCGCAACCTTCTGGGTTTGGTCGCCATAATCGTCCGATTGTTGAGTCTGTTGATCCCATGGGTGTGTCACCACCAATTTTATCTTCAAAAGCCTGCTCTTCGAGATTGTGAATTTTTTTAATCGACTCTGTATTTATCTTAAACATTTCGGCAATATATTTTATTTCTTCTTCGTTTGGGGTATATTCTTGGCGGCAATTCATACACAGGCGCCTAACTAGTCGCTGTCCAATCACCGCCTTCACGGTTGAAGCGATCAAGAATGGCTCAATTCCCATATCCAGCAGACGTGGCAAACATGTTGCAGCGTTATTTGTGTGTAGAGTGGAGAACACCAAGTGTCCAGTTAGCGCCGCCTGAACACCAAGGTTTGCGGTTTCGCCGTCGCGAATTTCTCCGACCATGATGATATTTGGGTCTTGGCGAAGTAGTGCCCTTAATCCTGAAGCGAAAGTCATCCCGGCCTTGGCGTTGGTCTGGGTTTGATTGACTCCTGGGATTTTATATTCCACCGGGTCTTCAATTGTGGAAATATTGACATCTGGAGTATTGAGCTCTGACAGAATACTGAACAAACTGGTCGATTTTCCCGATCCAGTCGGCCCAGTTACCAGGATCATTCCGTTCGGCTGAGCCATTGCGTCTTTTACGGTTGCGAGCGACAGACCCCAATAGCCGAGCTGATCCAGTTTAACAGCCTGGTTCGATTCGTCCAAAATACGCATAACCACTTTTTCGCCGTCAGCAATTGGCAATGTCGAAACGCGAAGCGCGTATTGTTTTCCTGAAACTTTTATCTTAAATCGTCCGTCCTGTGGCACGCGGCGTTCGTCAATTTTCAGATTAGAGAGAATTTTAATGCGGCTCACCAAAGCGCCGTGAACGTTTCGTGGCAATTTGTTAACTTCCTTCAAAACACCATCAATTCGATAACGAACCTGAACGTAATCTTCGCGCGGCTCAATGTGAATGTCGGAAGCGTTGGATTTTATGGCATATTCCAGTAACAAATTAACAGTTTGAGCAATTGGTGAATTTTCCGCAAAATCATCTTGACTAACGTTTTGGTCTTCGGCGGAAGCGTCTTTTTGTACTGCAATAACTTCGTCAAGCTCGGCATTGATATTACCGCGATAATTTTCCAAACAGTCCAAAATGTTGCTTTTTGTTGCTAGGAAAACCTTAGTGTTGTAGCCAATTTCTTTCTGAATAAAGTTCAATGCCTGCACGTCGTCTGGGTCTTCCATCGCAAGCGACAAGCTGTCGTCCTCATTTTTCTCAAAAAGCACAACATTATACTGGCGTGCGATATGTTCAGGAATTCGTTTCAGCACATCTTCGGGAATATCCTTTGGCTCAATTCGCACGAAAGGCACGCCGATATAATCGCCAATCAACTTTGTCAAATCTTCCTCAGAAATGACTTTTTGTTCAATAGCGGTTTCTTGCAATGTTTGTTTCGACCGTTCAGCGATCAATTTCAAATCAGCAAGCTGCGGCTCATCAACAACCCCACCTTGTTTCAGAATGCTCTCAATTGTCTGGTCTGAAACACGCATAACTCTTATGGTTATTGTACTATCATCGCCAAAAAAAAGCTAGCATAGTATAATATAAGAGTGAATATTTCTAGTGAAGAGAAAATGCGAGAATTGGGCGCGGCAATTGGTCGGGCTGTTTCTGGCGGGGAAGTGCTGGAATTGGTCGGTGATATTGGCGCGGGGAAAACCACATTGACGAAGGGAATTGCGCAGGCTTTAGAGATTGACGAGCCAGTTCAGAGTCCAACTTTCACGATTTCTCGCGTGTACGATTCACCTCGCGGTCTGAGTTTGGCGCATTACGATTTTTATAGATTGGGAAATGCTGGAATTATGAGCGAGGAGATTCGCGAAGTGGCGGCTTCTAATTCGGTGGTTGTAGTTGAATGGGCTGGCGCTGTCGATGATGCATTGCCGAGTGATCGGTTGGTGATAAAAATTACTGCGATTAGCGAAGAAGGGCGGCTTGTGGAATTTTATCCTGGCGGCAAAAAATCTGATGAACTTTTGGGAAAAATAAAGGAGAATATGGCGTGATAATTTTATTAGACACTTCAACATCAACATGTTTTTTGACAATAGTCAATGGAGAAAATCGTCAGGATTTTGAATGGGAAGCTGGGCGAACGCTGGCGCGGAATTTGTTGAAATTTTTGGAAGAAAAGACTGGCGATTTGCATCGGATAAGCGGCATTGGAGTGATGAAAGGACCAGGAAGTTTTACGGGGCTGAGAATTGGTTTGACGGTTGCGAATACACTGGCGGACAGCCTGAATATTCCTATTGTTGGTGTAATGGGTGATAATTGGCGTGATTTGGCGCTAGATAAATTGCGTGCTGGCGAGAATGAAAAAATTGTTATGCCAGAGTACGGTGCTGCTGCGAATATCACTGCGCCGCGAAAATAATTTTTATCGCCCAAACCGTCAAAACCGTGTATAATTAAATTACGGCGGTTTGTGATTTTTGATTCGCCGAATTAGATAGTTTGAAGTTGATTGGCTGTTGATATTTTTCCCTGAGACGAACACTCAGGGGCGGCTGATCGGAAAGGAATGATAATGATAGAAGTAATTATTGCCGCGGTTATTGGAGCTGGCGCGGGTGCTGCTGGTCTTGTTGGATATCAGCGAACTCGTCAAATTAACGGTAAAAATCAGATTGAGCGAGATCTGGCAGATGCAAAAACTAAGGCGAGCGATATCGTCCTTAAGGCTAAGGATGAGGCGCTTAAGATTGAAAATGAACGTCGCAAGGAATGGCAAAAGACCGAAAATCGTTTAGCGGATCGCGAGAAGACCCTGGATAATAAACTGGAAGAGCTTGATCGACGAGCGGAAAAATTGCGCGCGCATGAGGATGAAGTTGATAATCTTAAAAATGAAATTCGCGACATCCGATCCAGACAGCAAGAGAAATTGGAAAAAATCGCTGGATTGAAGAAAAAAGACGCTGCCGATAAGTTAATGCAGATGACTGAGCGCGACATTAAGCAAGACTTGGTTGGTTTGGTGTCGAAATTACAACATGACGCAATGGATGACGCCGAAGAACGGGCGCAAATGATCCTCGTGACCGCGATGGAGCGAATGAGTAGTGAAGTTACTGCTGAGCGTACGGTGACTGCAGTCAAATTGACTGATGATGAGATGAAGGGTCGAATTATCGGCAAGGAAGGGCGTAATATTCAGGCGCTGCAGCGCGAAACTGGCGTCGATATTTTAGTTGACGATACACCTGGCATGATTATTTTGTCGAGTTTTGATCCTGTTCGCCGACAAGTGGCTCGC
>CAUTOA010000018.1:0-7466 GCA_963540205.1 uncultured Candidatus Saccharibacteria bacterium | reverse complement strand
GTTCCATCTTTCAAATAGCCAACCGCTTGATGAGAATCTTGCCCCTTCTGCGACAGTTCCAAATCCAGCTCGTCGCCAGGCAAATAACTCATCCTCAAACTTTTCGCCAGCTCATTGATATTCAAAACCTTAACGCCGTCAACTTGTGCCACCTTATTCAAATTGTAATCAAGCGTCAGCACTGCCGCGTCCATCTCCTTCGCCAATTTCAATAAGCGCGAATCCACACCTTCCGGCACGCGAATATTATCATCGTAAAGCTCAAAAGAAGACTTCAAAATATCCTTAAGTTCCTTCACAACATCCATACCGAATCGCGCCCTTTCGCGCTTGTCATGGTCTGCACCGTCGGCTAATAATTGCAATTCCGTCAATACACTCCTCGGCACAATAATTTTACCTAGCAAAAATCCGGTCTTCGCTAGCTCAGTCACTCGCCCGTCCATGAGTACTGACGTGTCGACCAAAATCGGCGCCACGCCTACCGACGAATTTCGTCGCGGTTTTGCCAAGAAATAAACTTCGGCCGCCAAACCAAGCAACATTATAATTATTATCAATCCGTAAAAATCTTTCATTTTTTCCCTTTCTATTGTAAATAGTCAATCAGCGCCTGTCGCATATCGCTGACGCCTTTTATAAATTTATCTTTATGAACTTTCGGCGCAATCGCATAAGTGAAGCCTAGTTTCTTCGCCTCTTTAATTCGAGCTTGCCAATTCGTCGCCGAACGAACCTCGCCACCCAAACCAATCTCGCCAAACACCACGGCGCCTTCGTCCAGACTTCGCCCAGCACTAGCGCTAGCAATCGCCATCGCTACCGCCAAATCAGCCGCTGGATCATTCAGCTTTAATCCGCCGACCACATTGACATAAATATCTTTGTCTGCCAACTTTAACTTCGTTCGCTTCTCTAAAACCGCCACCAACAGATTCAATCGATTCAGATCAAAACCACTCGCCGTGCGCTTAGGATAGCCAAAATTCGTCGGATTAACTAGCGCCTGAATTTCCACCAAAAGCGGACGTGCGCCTTCCATGGTCGCCAGCACAATTGACCCATCCAGATTCTGACGCTCCGCCAGAAGTTCCGCCGACGGATTCTTCACGATTCTTAGCCCCTGCTCGTCCATTTCAAAAATCGCCGCTTCATTGGTTGAACCATATCGATTCTTCTGCGCCCGAACAACTCGAAAACCGCCATATCGATCGCCCTCAAAATTCAGCACAACGTCCACCAAATGTTCTAATATCTTTGGCCCAGCAATCGAACCCTCTTTGGTAACGTGACCAACCAAAATCACCGCCGTGCCCGAAGCTTTGGCGGCACGAATAATTACATTTGACGAGTTGGTAATCTGACTAACTGACCCTGGAGCTGAGGAAATCTCGCTAAGAGAAATTGTCTGAACCGAATCGACAATTGCCAGATCATATCCGCCTTGCTGAATTGACGCCGCAATATCTTCCGCGCTATTACTGGACGCCAGCTGCATTTTTTCCGAATCAGCCGCACCCAAACGCTCCGCACGAAGCTTCACTTGAGAAACCGATTCCTCACCACTTACATATAACACCGATTTTGTCTTGGCGATATGTGCCGCAACTTGTGCCAAAAGCGTACTTTTCCCGATTCCTGGCTGACCCGCTACCAACACTACGCCGCCAACCAAAAATCCACCACCCAAAACAGCGTCCAAATCGTCAATTCCAGTACTTAATCTTTCTAGTCCAGACTCAGAGGCAGCTTCACGAATGCTAGACGTTTTCAAGGCTTTACCACGCCCGGCAGATTTATCGACAATAGATGACCCGCCAGAAGAAACGACCTGCTCGACTAGCGAATTCCATTCCCCGCAATTTTCACACCTGCCAGCCCACTTTGAAAAACTAGCTCCGCACTGCTGACAAATAAATTGACTTCGAGCTTTCGCCATTATTTTGCACCCTCCAAACTATCCAAACTTTTATTCAATTCATCAATCTGCACGCCCAATTCCCTCAATCTTGCGACGTCGGAATTGTAAGAAGTAATCTCAGAATTTAGGTCGTTGCGTCTTTTATTTAACCCTAAGAGCTCTGACCGCAAAGCTTGACGTTGACTATAAAAATCACTCTGCGACAAGAATCCGCCGCTAATGCCCGCTCGCCGATTAAAGTCCGCCACGCGACCATTATAATCCGCCAAATCAGTTGAATATTGCGATAATTCTCTGTTCAACTTTTCCTTTCGAACCTTCAACGACTCACTCAATTTCTGCACTTCATTTTCTCTGGATTCAAATTTTTCTTGATATTGCGCGTGCAATTTCACGACTTCAGATCTATCAGTAAAATACCGTCGATAATATTCTTCCAGCTCGTCGCCCAAATCGGCAAATTCCGTCCCTAAAATCGAATGCAACTCGTTAGCTCTCGTTCCAGGTTGCGCACGATCGTAATACTCCATCCGCTCGGACAATTTCTTATTTTTCACATTATTATAAGCCTGCTCCAAAAGCTCGCTCAAATGAGATTTTTCCGACGCACTCAACCTTTCCCAAGCAGCGTGCAACATCTCATGCGCCGCCGTCACTTCTTTCACGCCATCAAGCTCGGAATTGGTCACGTTATAAATATAAATATCCCTAGACGACGGATTGTAGCAACCCAAAATCGCATTTCCCTTTTCCACGCGACGGCAATCTTCGTTAAATTCATTTGCCGATTTAATTTGCGGATTAGAAACATAGAACATTTTCCTGCCAACATCCGACATCTTTACGCGATCAGCAATAGCGACAATTTCCGCACTCGGCTTATATTGCCACAGCGTAATCTCATCAATAATTTGCTGACGATTCATCATCACAAAAACTGCAGCAGAAAGTACAATTATCGGCGTGAGGACACTGAATATTTTACGCACGATTGACATCAATCACCACCTTATCATTATCAATTTTAGCCTCCAGCGTGTCGCCAGGTCTTGCTTTATTGGACAATAAAACATCGCTCAATGGATCCGCCAACTCCGACTGAATTGTTCGTCTTAAGACTCGCACGCCGCGTTGCTCGTCAAATCCTCGATCAATCAACCAACGCTTCGCCGAAGAAGTAATATCAAGCTTCATTCCACGTCGACCAACAGCTTCAATCAAGTCAGACGTGAGATTGTCAAAAATCTTTCGCACAACCGAACGAGAGAGTGGCTTAAATGTAATCACGTTATCAAATCTGCCAATCAATTCTGGACGCAAAAACTCCTCAAGCTCACGCAGAGCGGCACGCGAATTTTTCTCGTGACGATTTTCAATAGCCGACTTTTTCTGCCCAGACGCGCCAAATCCCAGCTCCGAATCCTGAATCATTTGCTCGGCGCCGACGTTGCTCGTCAATATGACAATCGTCTGCCGAAAACTCACCGTTCGCCCATGAGAATCGCTCAACTTGCCGTCCTCCAAAATTTGCAAAAGCAGATTCAGAACGTCGGGATGTGCCTTTTCAATCTCATCAAACAACACCACGCTATATGGTCGACGACGAACTTTATCCGTTAATTTCCCGCCGTCCTCATAGCCAACATAACCAGCCGGCGCGCCAACCAGCCGACTAGCCGTGTGACGCTCGGAAAACTCGCTCATGTCAATTTTAATCAAACTATCATCGCCGCCAAAAACTTCCCGCGCCAGAACTCGCGCCAATTCCGTCTTACCAACTCCAGTCGGACCCAGAAAGATAAACGACCCAAGCGGCCCGCTCTGACGATTTAGTCCAGCTTTATTACGGCGAATCGCGCGCGCCAGCTGCTCAATCGCTTCATTTTGGCCAAGAACACTCTGACTCAGTCGCTTCTCCAGGCGGATCAAATACTTCATCTGATTCAACGATAATCTATCAATCGGAATATTCGTCATTGCCGAAACCGCTCGACGCAAATATTCATCAGTCAATACGGGTTCATCACTGGCTTCATCTTTCAGCGCTTCGGCTTGCAATTCCAATTGCCTCATTTGCATCTTAAATTCTGCGGCTTTTTCATAATCCTCAGCTTCGACCGCGGCGTCAATTTTTCCAGCCAATCGCTTAATTTGACGAGCCAACTTATCCTTACGCGACAATTTTATTGGCGAACTAGACTTCAATAAACTCGCCGCCTCGTCAATCACGTCAATCGCCTTATCTGGTAAAAATCGCTCCGTCACGTAACGCTGACTCAAATCCACTGCCTCAGTCAGCATCTCGTCAGGAATTTGAACTTGATGATGCTTGGCTAATTTTTCTCTCAAACCGCGCATCATCTCCACCGCCTCTTCCGATGATGGCTCATTGATCGTCACCGACTGGAAGCGCCGTGACAACGCGGCATCTTTTTCGATATGTTTTCGATATTCATCAAACGTCGTCGCGCCAATTAGTCGCACCTTGCCTCGCGACAACGCCGGCTTCAATACGTTCGCCGCGTCCATCGAGCCTTCAGCCGAACCAGCGCCAACCAACAGATGTAACTCGTCAATAAACAAAATAACTTCTTGATGTTTTTTAGCGACCGCCAGAACTTTTTGCAATCGCTCCTCAAATTGCCCGCGATATTTCGTCCCCGCAATCATCGCCGTCAAATCCAGTTGAAAAAGTCGCTTGCCCTTCAAAAATTCGGGAACTTTATTATCAGCAATCCTCTGCGCCAAACCCTCAACGACCGCAGTTTTACCAACGCCAGGCTCTCCAATCAGCGCTGGATTATTCTTACTCCGCCGACCCAAAATCGTGATCATTCGCTGAATTTCCGACGCTCGACCAATCACCGGATCCAAAAATCCTTCGCTGGCACGCCGCGTCAAATCGACACCGAATTTATCCAAAACTCGCAGATCGCCAGAATTTTTACTTGCCACACTGCGTTCACTCTGCAGAGATTCAAATTGCTGTTTATCAAACACGTCTTCCAGATTTCCACGCAGATTGTCAATGTCAACGTTCATATCTCGCAGCAATTTAGTCGCTCGCGCCTCGTGCTGTTGCAACATTCCATAAACGATGTGTTCCGTGCCAATTTTTTCCTGTCCAAATTCAACCGCCAATTGCCAAGCAATTCTTATCAATTCAACAACTTCGGCGCTCAAACCCTTACTTACAATCGTAATCACCAGCGGCTTTGCGGTCAGATTCAATGCCATTTCCGCCCGATCCAAAGTTACGCCATTTTCCGCCAAAATCTTTGCACCCAATGACGAATTTTGCGCCAACACACCAAGCAAAATATGCTCCGTGCCAACATATTCACTCCCCTCATTATGCGCCAGAAAACCAGCTCGCCCCAAACTGGCCCGAGCCGTTTCCGTCAGCCGAGGTTCTAATTCAGAAAAATCTTCTGACATATCGCCCTCCTTTCGTTTTCGGCGATTTGCAGAAGGCAGCTTATTCCGCCACCTCCTCAACTACGCTCATCAAGCTATCCTCAATATTCTTTCGAGGTTTTGGCTCCGCCTTAACAGGAGCTTTTGCTTCGATATCTAACTCATAGCCAGTCAATCGACTTGCCAAGCGAACGTTCTGTCCAGCGCGACCAATTGCTATTGATTGCTGATCTTCGCTAACATAAACCGTCGCACGCTTCTCATCTTCATTGACAGTCACACTCAAAACCTCTGCTGGGCTCATCGCATTAGCAATAAATCCAGCCGCGTCTTCCTCGTATGGAATAATGTCAATTTTTTCCTGCTCGCCAATTTCATTCATCACAGCCTGAACGCGGGCGCCGTGACCACCAACAAATGTACCAACTGGATCAACGCCAGGTAACGCTGAAGAAACCGCCAATTTAGTTCGGCGACCAGCTTCGCGAGCGATTGCCTTGATCTCAACCGCACCAGTTTCCATCTCTGGGACTTCTTGATTGAACAAGAATCGCACAAACTCTTCGTTACCGCGGCTAAGAATCAATTGCGGACCGCGACCTTCGCGCTCAATATCTTTAATATAAACCTTAATTCGACGACCAACGCCGTAATATTCGCCAGGAATTTGCTCACTCTGAGGCATAATTCCGACAGCCTTGCCCAGCTCAATTCGCACAACGCGCGGCTCAACTCGCTGAACTGTACCGATAACAACCGTACCGATTTTATCCTCAAATTCCGCCAAAACAACTTCACGCTCAGCTTCACGCAAACGCTGCAAAATCACTTGCTTAGCAGTCTGAGCTGCAACTCGACCAAAAGTCGTCACGTTATGAGTTTCCATCACAACTTCACCGCCAAGTTCAGCCGCAGGATCTATCTCCTTAGCTTCCTCTAGGTCGATTTGATTGGCGTCATTCTCAACTTCTTCAACAACAGTTTTAACAACCGACACGACAGCCGTACCGTTATTGATGTTCAAGCTAGCGCGAACCAACTGATCTCGCATACCGTTATCACGACGCCAAGCCGCCGCAATCGCCTGTTCAATCACGCTCAAAACTGTTTCTTCTGGCAAGTTTTTTTCCTCAGCAATCGTACGAACTGCCAACGTCAACTGCTTAATGTTCAAGTCTTCCATTACATTCTCCTTCTTATTAATTATATCTTTTTCCGTCTCAAACTTCCATAAACGAAAAACTCCGACCTGCCGGCCGGATGAGTACTTTCTCATTGTATTAAAAATTTTTCATTTTGTCAATTTACTTCAGTACATTTTTCCAGGATTCCCGACATCGCGCTTTTTTCAGCTTCCGTTACCCACAAGCGATATCGTCGCTTTATTGCTATCTGGCGCGCTACATACTGACAACGAAACGGCTTATTACTCGGCAGCCAAGTTGCCGCATCGCCATCACCTTTGGCTTGATTTGCTGGGCCGTCAACCGCTAATAGATTCAACGGATCATTCGCCAATTTCTCTCGCTCTTCTGGAGAAATTTGCTGCGCGCCCTTTTGCCAAGCATCGCTCAAAGCCACGACGTGATCAATCTGAACCTTAGAACTGGTTTTTTCGCCGCGCTGAAATTGAATTGTTTGACCAGTGTATGGATCATTCAGCACACCCGACAAAACTCGACATTTTTCATCAATTTTCTCATCCGTCAAATCTCGCGCCAGAATCACTTCTCGTACAGAGCAACCATTGATTTTACCCCAGCCATTGCCGAATTGCTTTCTGGAATAGCCAGTCTTTGGCGCACGTCCTTTGACTTCTATCTTTTCCAATTCCGATTTGGCGTTCGAAGCACCAAATAATTCTCGTTGCGTTAAAGTTTGAATTGTCTGAGGTTCGGGTTGTGAAATTCGCGAAGCCCAAACCGCCACGCCAGCCACCAGAATTACCAGCGCAATCACCACTTGCCGACGTCGTATTTTATTCACCCTCATGACTGTATTATAATTAAACTATGACTAAAGTTCCACGCTTACTTGACACATTCACACCAAATCATTACAACCTAACTCTCGATTTAACACGCGCCGAGGAAAAAGAATTTTCTGGCACAGTTATCATTTCTGGCGA
>CAUTOA010000017.1:0-7568 GCA_963540205.1 uncultured Candidatus Saccharibacteria bacterium | reverse complement strand
TTTCCTCAGACTTGTTCATATTAATGTCAAATGAAATTTCTACAGAAGCCTTCTTGCCATCACCTTTCAATTCCAAGGCTTTCAGTTCATGAGATGACCTATCAACCCACACCTTCAATGAAGCTGTGTCAATAGATGACGATTCACTGCTCTTGTAGCTATTAGATTTTCCACACTTACCGAGCGCCTTACCTGCTGATGAATTTTTAAACTCATCATTAAATTTCGACAATTTACTGTTATCACCCTTTAGTTCAAAACCACGTCCACCATTACGATCGCTAATCTTTGAGTCTTTTATAGTGAAGAAGCTATTCTTTTGATAAAGTTGAGCTACTTCCTTGCGGACACTTTCGTCACTTTGAATTTTCTTCAGAGCGTTAATTCCACACTTGTATTCGCTACCGATTTCATCTGGAGAAACCTTCATCCACGTATTGCTCATTTTATCTATCTCAGAGCTCATCTTTCTCAAAGTCTGATCACGGTAAGTTTCTATTTGAGCCCTTGATGCCTTGCCGCCAGACGAAGACTCCATAACCACTTCAAGCAAAGTGCCATACAAATCCTTAAAGTTATTTATCTTCACGTATATCGTCCCATCATCACCAAGAACCATATCACCATCTAGTGGAATACTCTTTTCGACCCCTTTGATATTAAGCTTAGCGTCAATATTCGCCTTTGACTTTCCCGAATCAGTAGCAGTCTTTACGTTTAGCTCTATTTTTCCTTGGTCGCGCATATCAATAACTACCTTACCGTCGGCAGTCATCTTCTTTGCCATAATAGCATTAGACACAGCGTCCGTAACCATCTTTTCTGGATTCTGCCACCACAAGAAATAAACTAGCACAGCAGAAATAATAGCAATAAGAGCTATAACTCCCAGCACTATGCCAATTATCAATCCCGTTTTCTTCTTTTTTGGTTGCATCGGCACGCCGTTATATTGCGGCTGCGGTGCAAGTTGATTACCTTGATCCATCATTCCCCCTTGTTTTATATACCTTGAATTTAATATATCACATTAATCTTTAAATTGTGAGAAAAATTGGTTTTTCCTAGCAATCCACTCCGGCGTTTGCCTAACTAAGTATTTATCGTCCTCAGTGCTATGAAGGTTGATTTTTATAGATTCCTCTAGCCATACGCCGCCGCTTGAGCCCTTAAACAGAGCGACGCCTTCAGATTTCAATTTGTCGCGCACGAAAGATCCAGCCTCGATGGCATTCTTGCATTCCTTCACCTGACAACCTCTTTGACGTGCAGCCGGCGCCAAATATTGATTAGCTTTCTCGCCAACCGTCACAACCCAATCCAACAAATCCGGACTACAATGAGAACCAAGTTCAGCGTGAGCTTGCTCGAAAATCCCCTTTAAGCCATTCATATTGCCAAGTACAGCAATGCGCTGCGGAGTCTCAATTCGATATAAAGACTGCAAAGCAGCTAAGGCAGTCAACGGCGTCGAACTATAACTATCATCAATCAACCAAGTATTGTCCGCACCCTTCAGTAAATTCATCCTGCCAGGCAGTGGACGCAAATTTTCTATGCCCTTTTTTATATTATCCTCAGTTTCGCCAAACGCATAACCAATAGCTGCCGCCACGATCGCTGGACGAATATTATGCTCGCCAATTAGCTTAACATTGACCTCTAATCCGTTAGGATTTTCTGGCGACACAATAAAGCCGTGATGCCCGTCTTTCAGAGAAAAATTACGATCGTCAAAATTATACTCTGCCACAGGATCACTTCCGTACGTAGTGATATTCGGATTTGTCAAAAAGCTAGCAAAACGCCCGTCAATGTCATCACGATTTATCATCGCCATTCGCGAGAAATTCGCCAGCGAAATCATCTCATTCGCCACTTCCTCCAAGGAATATTCAACCTGCATTCGACCATTCGTCACAGAAGTTACAACCGTAATATCTGGCACAACATAAGCCTTAAACCAATCATTATAGCCAAGTTCCTTTGGATTAAATTCCTGAACAATTACCTGAACTTCCGGTTTTTCAGCCTTAATTCTCTTCTTTACGGCGCGCATCACTTTCCACCATTTGAACAAGCCTTTTTCAGGCATTTTCACACCCATCATCTGAAGGAAAACATCAGCTTTCGTCTTCGGCTCTTCATTGCGAAGTTGAATATCAAATTGTTGCGCCAAAACCGTACCGATAGCTATTTTTGCACTAGCCTTTCCGGCGCTACCAGTTATCGCCACAAGCTTCACATCTGGATGAACAGCAAAAAATTCTCGCACTAATTTTGCTAGTTTTTCTTCCCTCTTTTTTGAAACAGTAACCATAACTATATCATACCATAAGCATTATAGAAGAGCTGCTACGCGCCCACCCGGGGCATATTTGAATATGTGTTTGTCTTTCAATTGGCAAGCATAGGAGAATGCCCCTATGCGTACCAGCTCATGCTTAATTATGCATTATCGCCCAGAAAAACACAAGCATCATTTCTCATTTACGTATTCTGGCAAAACTTTCCCAGCTAAAACTACCGCCATCAAAACTGCAAATCCACACATAATTGACGGAATTCCGATAATAGTCGATGGATCGATGATATTGACAAACGTCGTAGGCGCCATAAATAGAACATATCCCACAATCAACGAACCTAGAGAACGACGAATATGTTTACTGGAGGTTTTACTCCTAACATACGCATAAGCAATTGCTGCAAATAATAGGCCGTAATAATACAAACCATACCACATTCCGACGCCCGGCTGATTTTCAAAAATCACATAATTACCCAGGCAAGCCCCAGACTTAATTCCGTTAGCCTCCAATAGAAAATAACTAATAAACATTGCGGCAAAAGTGTAGCCAAGTACAGGAATCCATCGCCTATTATCGCCAGAAATTTCATATATCAAATGAATACCCAGAGGCGGAAGCATAGTAATTGCAATATAGCCAAGTTTAGCCCAGCCTAGATTATCCAGAAGAATCGCACCTTCACAAACGTTATATTCAGCCCATTGAAACAGCGCCAAACAGATCAACAGCATGATCACAATCTTTGTCACGGCACTCAATTTATACTTCCAAAAAGTATATATAGCCAGAATAATTTCAATTATCAATGTCGCCAACATTACTGCTGGAGAAAAACAATAGAGTCTCGGTTTTTTAATCTTATCCATATGTAAATTATTATATATTATTTTCATCCCGCGTTTTCTATCATCCTCAACAACTCTTCTTCGTCAATGATTTTCGTGCCGTATTGCTCAGACTTTTTCAATTTGCTAGCACCAACCTTACCGCCAGCCACCAAATATGTCGTGTCTTTAGAAACTGCGGCTTGAAAAACTCCACCGAGATTACGAATTTTATCCGCAGCAGCATCGCGCCCCATAGATTTCAGAGTGCCTGTGATGACAAAACTTTTTCCACTCAAACCGCCAAATTTTTTATTGAACTGAGGAACGGCGCCTAGCTCGGTGAATTTATTGAGCAATTTTACATTATCCTCATCAGCAAACCACGCCACCACAGATTCAGCAACAATTTCACCCACGCCATCAACTTGTCGCAAATCATCAATCGTCGCTTTCGCCAAATTTTCCATACTCTCAAAATGATTCGTCAAATCAATCGCCGTTTGCGCGCCAATATGACGGATTCCCAGACCGTACAAAAATCGCTCTAATTCTGGGCTTTTTTTATCAGCAATTGCCGAGATTAACTTTTGCGCAGAAATATCAGCAAACCGATCCAACTTCAACAAATCGTCTTTAGTAAGCGTAAAAATATCCGCCAAATCGCCAACCAAACCATTATCAATCAAAACTTCCACGTTTTTTTCGCCAAGCGTATCAATATCAAGCGCACCCTTAGACGCGAAATGCGCCAGAGCTCGCTTTAAAATCAGTGGACCGTTAGAGCCCTTAACTCGGTAAACAGCTTCACCTTCCGGTCGCACAAATTCCAACTCCGGATATTGTCGTTTTAGCTCTGCTTTATAATCAATTGGCTCAGAATCTGCAGGTCGCAATTCCTTCAAGACACCCTCAACTTGCGGAATAATATCGCCAGCCTTAAAAATCACCACAGTGTCGCCTCGTCGAATATCCAAACGCTCAATTTCATCGGCGTTATGCAAACTGGCGTGCTGCACCGTAGTTCCCGCCACCATCACTGGATCAAACACAGCCACTGGAGTCGCCGCACCAGTTCGCCCAATAGAAATGACTATATCTCGAACGATCGTTGTAGCTTCTTCGGCCGCATATTTATAAGCCACCGCCCCACGCGGATTTTTGCCCACCATCCCGAGATTGTCGTATGTCTCTCGATCGTTAATTTTAATAACCAGCCCGTCCGTATTAAACGGCAAGTCATGACGCTTGTCGCTCCATTCATCAACAAATTTCATCACGTCGGACAAATTGTCAAAAACACTGGCTTGCTGATTGCGAGAAATCCCCAGCACTGTCAAAGCCTCGTAAGCAAAACTATTCGTCGGAACTTCCGAACCATCATCGCGAATCACATCATATCCGCGAAAATGCAACGGGCGCGCCGCCACCAGCGCAGGATCTAATTGACGAATTGTCCCCGCAGCCAAATTGCGCGGATTAGCAAACGTAGGCAGCCCTAGAGATTTCTGCCTTTTATTAAGCTCCTCAAAATCCCGTTTCAGCATAACAATTTCACCACGAATCTCTGTCCGACCGTGCAAAAAATTCTCAAAACCCGCCGCTTCACGCAGACGAAGCGGTACGTTTTTAATAGTCCGGACATTATTAGTTACATCTTCGCCAACAAAACTGTCGCCACGTGTCACAGCTTGCGACAATACACCGTCGACATAAATCAACGCGCACGCCAATCCGTCCATTTTTATATCCGTAAAAAATTCATGTCGCTGACCCGGTATCAATTTATCAGTTCGCTCAATCCACGCCTCAACTTCACTTTTATCGAAAACGTCATTCAAACTGACCATTCGGCGCGCGTGCTCGACTTTTTGAAAACCGTCGAGCAGCTTATTTCCAACTCGCTGCGTAGGGCTATCGATAGTAATCAGTTCCGGATGATCCGATTCAATTTTCTTCAGCTCATCCATCAGGCTGTCATAAACCGCATCGCTCACACTTGGCTTATCCAAGGTGTAGTATTCGTAGCTATAACGATTTAACAGGTCTTTGATTTCGTCAATTCTTGGTTTTTTTGGTGTCACTTTCAACCACCTTTCTGTAGAACAAATAGACATATACAGAAATCATAATTATCGTTACGTAAAGTAAAATCAGACCAGTTGTCGGAACAATTGGTAGCCAATCAATACCACTAATCCATCCCTTAAGCGCGCCGTCAAGCAGAATCACCGGAATCAGAACGACCGCCCACAAAAGCACTGACAGAACAACAGCCCACACAAATCTCAGTAAAATCCTTAGTCTTCGACCTGTTACAATATCACCCGACAAACGCAGTGCGTGAAACGGATACATCCCCGGTAATGTTACGATAATCATCGCAAAAACCGTAGAAGTCGCCCAATAGACAGACATCGCCACTATCAGAATCGCCGCACCGCCAGCCGCCATCAGAATCGGCGTTTGGTTTAACACTCCCGAAGCATTAAGCGCGCTATAAATAATCACCGCCACTGCCGCCGGCACCATTTGAATCAAGAAAATCCCGATGACAATTATCAGCGCAATTATAGGCGATCCAGAACTGTATAAACCGTCGCGCATTTTCGGTTTTTTACCAATTAAAATAGCTCGCGTCAACCAAACGGATGACAACCAAGTTAATAGTCCCAGAAAAATTCCCGCTGCTTGCTGCACATTTCCACCAGCCGTTCCACTGCCAGAAATATAGCTAACTGCAACGCCAGAAAATAGGCTAATTGTTGTATAAATTCCGCCGAATCCATTTGACTCAGCCTGGTTCATCACATCTTTAAGTTGTTGGTATGTATCTTGTGACATGACGCTGGCTAAAGCAAACGTCAATATTGACATAACGACGATTAACGCCAAAAAAGTCTTCTTATTTCGCCACACTAGACGGCAAGCTTCGCTAGTCAGCGACCAATATCCTGGAATTTTAAGATCTCGTTGGTAATCTCGTCGCTTCGTTAACCGAAAACTACGATGAGGTCGGCGCTGCAGAAAATTACGTCGCTGCTGATTTAATTTACTAAAGTCACGCTTAATACCAGACCATACGCCTTTTTTATGATCAGCATTTGACCTCTTAGGATTTTTGACTACTCGTTTTTTGGAGGTTTTCGTTGCCATAATTACATCTTTGTTGCGTTATTTCTCAACCTTGCAATTCTGTCTTCTAGCGGCGGATGAGTACTAAATAGTTTCGAGAAAAATCCGGGTTTCAAAGGATTATTCATGAACAAATTGGCAGTGGAAGAACTTTGTTTTTGCATTGGCCTGCCGTATTGACGTAATTTTTCTAGCGCGCTTGCCAGTCCTTCAGTATCTCGTGTCAATAATACGCCCGAAGCATCCGCCAGATATTCACGCTGCCTACTGACTGCCAGCTGGGTTATCGTTGCCAAAAGTGGCGCCAATATAACCACAATCAACCCGAGAGCATAGATGATAGGATTGACATCCCTATCACGGTCGTCACTATAAAACATCATTCTAAGTGCCAAATCCGCAAACAGTCCAATTGCACTAACCAGGCCAAAAGCAATCATACTCACGCGGATGTCGTAATTTCGCACGTGGCTCATTTCATGCGCCATAACCGCTTCCAGCTCACGCTTGTCCATAATATTCAAAAGCCCAGTAGTTGCACCAACAATAGCGTGATTTGGGTCGCGACCAGTCGCAAAAGCATTTGGAGCTGGGTCGTCAATAATATAGACTTTCGGCATCGGCATACCAGAAGCGATAGACAAATTTTCCACTACTCGCCAAAGTTCAGGAGCATCATTTTTACTAATTTCCTGAGCACCAGTCATCATCATAGCCAACTTGCCAGCTATAAAATATTGCAGCCAAGCATACAATATCGCACATATAAAAATGATGAGCGCCAGTGAATAGCTATCAGTTGCCACTCCAATAAACAAACCTATAATTCCAATAATTATCACAAACACAGACATAATTAATATTGTGTTGCGTTTGTTTTGAGAAACTGCATTGTACATATGTTAATTATATCAAAAATCGCCCGCTAAAAATAGACGAGCGATTTTCATTTCAGGGTTCAATTAGAACTTTACTTCAACTGGATTTTCAACACTTGCACGGTCTTCGACATCAAAGAATTCCTTAGCTTGGAATCCAAACATTCCTGCAATAATGTTTGTTGGGAAAGTCTGAATCTTTGTGTTCAAATCACGAACGCCACCGTTGTAGAATCGGCGAGCTGCTTGGATTTTGTCCTCAGTATCAACCAATTCTTGTTGCAATTGCAAGAAATTTTCATTAGCCTTCAATTCTGGATAAGCCTCAGACACAGCAAACAAGCTCTTCAATGCACCCTCTAAGGCATTTTCAGCCTTAGCGGTTTCAGCCACGCTGCCGGCATTCATAATTGCTGAAC
>CAUTOA010000016.1:0-7859 GCA_963540205.1 uncultured Candidatus Saccharibacteria bacterium | reverse complement strand
CGATACCGTTAATGGACGGCCTGTAGCTGTCCGTAAAAAGTCCTATCCTCATAATAGCCCCATTATACCATTTATATCAGCGATCGATAAAATTCAACCAATCGCTCAGCGCCAGCACTGCTGTCAAAACGCTCAGCAATTTTCTCAGCACCAAGTTGCGCTTTCTTATAAGCTTTCTTATCTTTGCGCAATTTACTAATCAACTCCAAGAACTCATCATCCGTTTTCGCCATAACAGCGTCGCCCTTAAATGTGTCGTTATATTGCGGAATATCGCGTAGAATGATCGGCAAGCCAGCGCCAGCCGCCTCCAAAACGCACATAGGATGGTTTTCCTGCATAGCTGGCAAAACAAAAACGTCGGCAGCGACATAATAGTCACGAACATTCTCCAGAGGTATCACACCAGTTACAGTGAGATTATTCGGCGCATTTTTTATCATATTTTGCATGGCATTATAATCCGCACCCAAATTCTTAAACGGAATTCCTCCCACCCAGAAAAACTTTACATCTGGCATTTCTTTGGCAGCTTTTATTAAAATATCCAAACGTTTTCGCGGCTGGACTTGACCATTTCCCATAACCACAAAATCATCATCCTTCAAGCCAAGTTTCTTCCGAGCCGACTTTTTCTCCGCAGCAGAATATTTGTATCTCGACATATTTATCGTATTGTAAAGAACTTTTGTCTTTGGCACGTGCATATCATTTATCAATTCATCAGCAACCATACCGGAGCAAGCCAAAACCAAATCAGCCTTTTTGTAAAAGAATTTCAGCCACGCTCGACCCAAAGGCTTCCAATATTTCGCGCCTTTAATTGAACCGATAAAACTATCCGGCACAATGTGAGCAGAAACAACTTTTTTGCCACCTTTCTTCATCAAATGCCGAAACGAATACAAACCCATAGTCTGAATATGAACAATGTCGGCAGGACGATCAGAATTCACTTCAATATCAATATCTTTTCTTTTACGCAGCGCGTCCGTAATCTCCTTATAAGCCGTATGCACACCGTGACCCTGAACGGTGAATTCGCTCTCAGAAATCATATTAACAATTAGTTTTTTATCGTCTTTCTTACTCATACCTACAGTATAGCAAATAATTATTCCGCCAATATCAATTCAGCAACCAGTTCTGGACTATCCAGCACCGACAAATGCCCCGTATCAAGCTCCACAAATTTATCAATTTTTGCATCATCGACGGCGTCCACAGGAAGCGAAATCTTGTCCCGTCGCCCAACTATCAATCCCGTAAACTCACGCTCAGAAATAATAATTTTATTGCCTCGAGAAATATCCCGCGCAATTTTCGATTGCTCCAAATATTGCCGCCGCGTTACTTGCGTATTTTTCGTCAGCCACCGTATCAAATCCACGGTGTTTTCCCGCATATTACTCACCAAGCACAGCCCGCGGAACACTGAAAAATAATAGTTCAAATAAATATATTGACTTATCCGACGAGTGCGGTAAAAGAACGATGAGGAAATTCTCGATATAGCCGAAGTTTTAATCGGAGGACTGATGTACCAAATTTTCTGGCATTGCATCTCATTTGCCGCCAAACATCCAAGCGAATGGGCAACAACCTCGTCAATTGACACGCCTTTACCGCCAAAAGCCGGCATCAAATTCATCGCCCAATTTTCAACGTCGCTCATTTTCATATCTTTTATCAATTGACTTCTGCCGTGAGAAGGCAAGTCAACAAACACCAAATTCGCGTCATTTTTCAGGCGGTACGCTAGCGGAATCATTCCGTGGAAATCGCCACCAATGCCGTGAATTAGCAAAATAGTTTTATTCGAGCCGCCTTGATAAAAATAATAAGCAGTTTTCACGCCTCCGACGTCCATGAAATCGCTTGATATTTCGCCCAAAAACTTATCGTACATTGGTAGCATATTCATTAAATTATATCATCACGGTATAATAAAACTATGAAGCTTTTCTCTTGGAATGTAAACGGTATTCGTGCAGTTATAAATAAAGGTGAATTCGCGAAGTTTATCGACGCGTACGATCCAGATATTTTGTGTCTGCAGGAAACTAAGGCCACCAGAGATCAAGTTGAAATTGACCTTCCAGATTACCACGAGCATTTCTATTCCGCCGCCAAAAAAGGCTACTCTGGCACGGCAATTTTCTCTAAAATCCCGCCTCTAAATTGGCGCGACGGTTTTCCGCCGAACATCATTGAAAGGTTTGATTTAACGGGCGACGAATACGGCAATCCAGCCGACGAAGGGCGAATTATTACCGCTGAATTTGACGATTTTTGGGTTGTCAATTGTTACACTCCGAACTCAAAAGGGGATTTGAGCCGATTGGATTTGCGATATAAAAAATGGGACAAAGCGGTGCTGGCTTATCTGGAAGAATTGGAATTGTCAAAGTCAGTCCTTTATTGTGGCGATATGAACGTGGCGCACCAGGAAATTGACTTAGCAAATCCGAAACCTAACGTCGGCAAGCACGGCTTCACCGACGAAGAGCGGGAAGGTTTTCAGAA
This sequence comes from uncultured Candidatus Saccharibacteria bacterium, assembly GCA_963540205.1. Lineage (GTDB taxonomy): Bacteria > Patescibacteriota > Saccharimonadia > Saccharimonadales > Saccharimonadaceae > Nanosynbacter. The sequence continues at coordinate 5,333 of CAUTOA010000016.1, read as the reverse complement.
CTATTTGGACGCTGGATTTGTTGACACTTTCCGGGCGGCTTTCCCCGAAAAAACTGGCGCTTATACTTGGTGGACGCATTGGGCGAATGCCAGAGCACGAAATGTTGGTTGGCGGATTGACTATTGGCTGGCGTCGCGTGAAATTGCAAATCGCGTTACTAATCCGCAAATTCATCCAGAGCAAATGGGCAGCGATCATTGTCCGGTGAGCATTGAGGTAAATTTATAATGGATATGAAATTTTGGCAAAAACAAGAACCAGGGAAGCCACTTTTTCCAGATGTCGAATGGAACAAGCCAGAGCGACACGATCAAGCGGGAAAATTAGGAATCATCGGCGGCAATAAATTAGGTTTTTTGGCGGTGGCAGAAAGCTATCAAGAATCCCTTAAAACCGGCGTGGGCGAGGCTCGCGTTTTACTGCCTGACGCCTTGAAAAAAAATGTTCCCGCGAATATGACCGATGTTTTATTCGCACCGACAAACCAATCAGGAAGCCTGGCGAACGAAGCGCTCACTGAAACTTTGGCGTTGGAAAGATGGGCGGACGTATTGCTATTATGTGGCGACGCTGGACGAAATAGTCAAACGGCAATTGTCTATGAAGAATTGATCAAAAAGTCAGAAATTCCCGTTGTGCTGACGCGAGACGCGATTGACCTCGTGCAAAATAGTTTTCAGGAAATTCTGGACAATCCGCACGTGGTTTTCATAGCAAGTTTGGCGCAAGTCCAAAAAATATTCCGCGCAATTTTTTATCCAAAAATGATTACATTCAGCATTCAATTGTCGCAACTCGTCGAAGCGCTTCACAAATTCACCATCACATATCCCGTAACAATTTGCGTTTTTCATGCCGACAATTTAATAATCGCCCACAGCGGAGAGGTCGTCACCCAAAAATGGGACGCACCAATGGCAATCTGGCGGGGAACCGTCGGTGCCCGCGCCGCAAGCTACTTGATTTGGTCGCCGAAATCACCGCTGGCAGCAATCAGCACCGCCATTTGCAAAATGTAGCTTCTTATAAATATCTGCTTGACATTACGCACAATTAGTTGTATTATACTACTAAGCTTTCGTTCGTGATTTGTCAAGGGCGAAGCCCTTGGTCGCGAGCGTGTGAAAAATCTCTCAAGAAGGAGGTGAAAGCAGTGCGTAGCAGAATCAGCAGGATTATCGCTAACATAGGAGAGATATTCTCCTTGATTATTCCCATGATGGCTATTGCAACAATTACAATCGTACTTGTTGCAATGCCTTGCATATTCTTTGCGGTTCTCACGGGATTTATTCCCGTGATGACTGCAGTGAAATGCAGCGCGGTAGTCGGGTCCTTATTAGCTTGCGCTATATTGACTGCATTAATCGACCACTATCGACATTGTGATAGTGGTTGCCGCCGGGCGGCCCAGTGAAGCCCGCAGAGAAGACAGCTTGCCTGGAAGGCGCAAAGCCTCGGCGTAGCGCCTCTGCGGGCTGTTTTCTTTGCATAAAAAAATCGCCCAAAATGGACGATTATCACCTGAAGCTGCCTCTGGTACCGCGGGCCGGACTTGAACCGGCACGAGCTATTGCTCACCAGATTTTGAGTCTAGCGCGTCTACCAATTCCGCCACCGCGGCACAAGAGAACGCTCCAAGCTACCGTATGATTGTAACACAACTAGCGATTTCTCACAAGCACGACTTTTATTTGATATCAATTTGACGTATAATAAAAGAAGTTATGTATCCGACGGATGATCAATCAAACGGTCGAGTGGGCATGCCGGTATCAGATCAGCGCCGATCTCTCACGCCGCCAACTCGCGACTCAGCAGCCTCACGAAATGCCGCTGCTGATGTTATTCGTGGGCAACTTGACGCTATTTATTCCAGATCAGAAGGACAGAATCCAGCGCCAGAAAAACCTCAGGCGCAACCATTTTCCGCTCAATTACAACCAAAACCCGAAGTCAGGTCAGAACAGCCCAAGGCACAAATAGCCAAACCTCAGCAAATCTCAATAACACCACAACCAGAGCCGAAAAAGGACACCGTCAATCACGCTATGCGGACGACGCCAATTGCCCAAACTCAGATTCAGCCAGAGCCGCAAATTAGCAATTCCGCTTCCGCAAACCAAACCACTCAAACTCAAAATTCAGCCGTCCATACTCAAGTTTCAGCCGACCAATGGAAGCAATACCACAGCGCTTGGCAGAAATATTATCAGATGTATTACGAGCGTTACTACGCTGGCGACATTGCGGCAAAGAACCGTGAGATTTCCCGATTGACGAAGGAAAATCAGAATATCACGCCCGTAGTCAGCGTAGACGAGCCTCTGGATCCGCAAAAAGCAGCCATAAAAGAACTCCGCAGTCAAATTCAGCAAAAGGTTCGTGACTCCGCAAATAAAGTGAAAAAATCCCGGCATTTTGTTCCGGCGATTGCTGGATTATCGGTGTTATTAGTCTTCATGTTTTTGCAATATAACCGCATTATTTTTGGCGCAGTCGCAGCCTACACGACACCCGGTGCAATTAACCCGCAAAACATCATCGTTGACGCCTCCACCGACGTAACTGTCGGACCCGAGCCTAGGATTATTATTCCAAAGATTAACGTTGACGCGCCGGTCATTTACGGCGCCGCCAGCGACACGAAATCGCAATCAAAAGCCATGGAGAAGGGAGTAGCTCACTTTTCAATTCCTGGCGCCAGCGCCGTGCCAGGCGAAGTCGGAAATGCCGTATTTGCCGCACACTCCAGTAACGACGCTTTTGCTGGTGGCGATTATAAATTCGTCTTCGCTCAGAATGAAAAGTTGGTCAAGGGCGATATTATTTACATGAATTACAACGGGAAACGCTATACCTATAAGATAACTTCAACAGAAGTTGTTATGCCAACTGAGGTCTCAAAAGTTCAGATTAATACAGACAAGCCAATGCTGACACTTGTAAGCTGTGTGCCTTTAGGAACCGCAGAAAAGCGACTTCTTATCTTCGCAGAACAAATCAGTCCAGACCCAAGCAAAGCTACCGCGACGTCAGAATCCAGCTCAAATCAGCAGCAAAGCAACAACTCAAATATCCCAGGAAAACCCGAGCCGACTTTGCTTGAGAAGTTATTCGGTGGTCGATAAATTATCCATTAATTGAATAGCCCAACAGATCCATTGTCCATATTCATTTTACTCAGGACAATTTTTCCAGAAGCGTTGGTCGTCAATCCGTAAACGTATCGCTGATTCGAGGACAAAACAGAATCCAAACCAGGTTTAACGCTTATCAGCGTATGAGCGTTCGTGCCATCAAACTCGCGAATCTCCATTTTTCCCGACGCAGAAACGCTACGAATATAGAAGTTGTCAAGCCACTTCACTTCCTGCGCCACGCCAATATTAAACGCGCTCGACAATTCTTTACGCTCCAAGTCATAAGTCTGCAATATCGCGCCGCTTTGCGCCACGACAAATCGCCCAGCATTGTCCATCGTTACGTTCGTAATCGCATTATCAGTCTTAATAATCTTCGCCGTTTTCAAGAACTCTTTTTGGCGGTCCTTAGAATCCGAAATGTCGCCTCTGTAAATTGTCATATTTTTACCATCAGTCAAAACCACCGTGTCTTTATTGAAATAGCGAGAAATTCGAATTATCGGAGTAGAACCAGTAGCAAAAGTGCCGATCACAAATGGCTCTTTCCAATCTCGCTTCCAAATTCCTGCCACTTTTTTACCGTCAATAACAGCCAGGTAGGACAAACGATCGTCGCCGTAAAGCTTGAAAGATTCGACGCCAGTCAAGATTGGGCTGGAGATTGTCGAGCTATCAAGATCAACTCGTCTCAATTCGCCAGTTTCCTGCAAGGCGTAAGCCGTGTGCGCGCCAGTTCCCGCAAAGCCGATTTGCTTAATTCCAAAACCAGTCATCGCCGTTACGTCAATAATTTTCTCTGGATTTCCTCTATCAAAAACCAACCACTGCACGCCCGTAGTGTTATTTTCCGCTGGATACGAATGCTTCACTAACGCATAACGAGAGTCGCGGTCCCACTCCGACACGGTAAACGTATGATTGTCAGAAGACAGGGAATAGCCAGCCAAAACGTTCGTGCTTAATGCGTGCTCTGTAATTTTTTCCTTATCTTTGTTCGTGTCGCGGATGTCGCCAATTGTCAAAATCGGAGTTTTATCTTTAACGCCAAATCCCATCAAGAAATTACCAGCTGGCGACAAAGAAACGGATTGTAATGAGTCAAACGTTTTTACCTCGGTGGTTTCGCGTTTTGTCGGAATCAATCTGGCGTAATTCAAATTCGTAACGGTATCAGATTTAATATTCAACGTTTTTTGCCACGGTTCGTATTTATCCAATTTCATCGAAAAAGTGTGCTTGCCAGGAAGAACGGTGCTTTTCGTCGGAGTGCGGCGCAGCTCCATATCGTCAACATAAACCAGCGCCCCGCCAGGATGCGATTCATATTGGACAAGTCCAGTTTGTTGCAATTCTTTCGTATTCGGATCAAACGTATAGCCGAGCATTCTAAACGTCAAAAACGTAAGAAGAATTATAAGTGATAATGTCATCAGCGTGTACACAAAGGTCCGCCGTGCGAGCTCTTTAGTGCGATTCTTTTTCTGGTACATAATTACGGAAATTATAACATATTTTTACACTTGAAAAAACCTTAGGCGATTTGTACTATAATATATAGGAATAAACATTAGGGGGATCAATGGCAAGTAAAAACTACGTGGTTATAAATGGACGAGCTTACAATACTATTACCGGAATGGTGATGGATGATATTAAGATTGAAAAATCTGAAATAGAAAAAGAACAATCAATCAGTAAGCGCGGTACATCTGTATCAAATATTCACGCCGCACACGTTCAGAAATCCAGCACATTGAATCGTCGGCACGTTAAAATGCCGCAGCGTACGCCATTGGCCGCCAAACCCCAGAAAGCTCGCGTCGACGTGAAGCAACATGTCGCCGTGAAGAAGTTTTCTACGCCAATTGTCAGCAAGCCAGCTCCTCAGAAAATTGCTATTAACCGCCCGGCCGAAACCCACCCCGTTACTCGTCGCGCTCAGCAAAGACCTCTTAGTGTTGATACTAAATTGCGAAAAGAGCGCCAGCCTCTGGCTATGAATAACAATCCGCTTGTCGCTACGGCTCCGCAAAAAATAGAAAAGCCAGTCGCAAAAACCGCTCATCAATTGAAAAATGAAGCGATTGAAAAAGCTTTGTCGAATGAAATTATTAGCAACAAAAAAGCACATCGACGCCAGAAAAAGGGCGGTGCCTTGCGTTGGTTGAATACGTTTTCTGTTGGTT
>CAUTOA010000015.1:0-8189 GCA_963540205.1 uncultured Candidatus Saccharibacteria bacterium | reverse complement strand
ACCTGGCATGATTATTTTGTCGAGTTTTGATCCTGTTCGCCGACAAGTGGCTCGCTTGAGTCTTGAGATGTTGATGAAGGATGGTCGTATTCATCCTGCGCGCATTGAAGAGGTGGTTGCTAAAGCTAAAAAACAGATTGAAAAAGAGGTTCGACAAGCCGGTGAAGATGCTATGCGCGAAACTGGTGTAGTTGGAATTCCGAAGGAAATGCTGCTATTGCTTGGTGAATTGAAGTTTCGTACTAGCTTCGGTCAGAACGTTTTGAAGCATTCGACTGAGATGGCGCAAATTGCTGGAATGATTGCCGAAGAAATTGGTGCGGACGTGCGCATTACGAAAATTGCTACACTTCTTCATGATGTCGGTAAGGCAGTGTCGCATAAAATTGAGGGCAAGCATCATCACATTGGGGCGGAATTGGCTCGTAAATATGGCATGGATGAGAGAATTGTCCACGCAATCGAAGCACACCACGATGATATTGAAGCGACAACCCCAGAAGCGATTATTGTTCGAGTCTGTGATGCGGCTTCGGCTGCACGTCCAGGTGCGCGTAATGTTTCTGCTGAAAACTTTGCAGAGCGAATGCGCGATTTGGAAAATGTCGCCACGAGCTTTGAGGGAATTGATAAGGCTTACGCGATTTCTGCCGGCCGTGAAGTTCGTGTGATAGTGAAACCTCAGACGATTGATGATTTGTCGGCGATTAAATTGGCGCGAGATATTGCGACGAAAATTGAGTCGACAATGCAATATCCTGGCACAATTAAGGTTAACGTGATTCGCGAAACGCGAGCAATTGAGTTTGCTAAATAATGAAATTTACAGATGAAGAGCGACGGGCTTGGCTGGCAAGTTTGGACAGGCGTTTTTCTAGTGCGGCGGTGTTGATTGAAAATGAGCAGGGCGAACTATTGATCGTCAAGGCTGGTTATAAAGACCATTGGTCGCTGCCTGGTGGCATTGTTGACGCTGGAGAATCTCCGTTGGAAGCGGCGGTGCGCGAGGTGAAAGAAGAAGTTGATATTCAAGTCGATCCTAAGGATTTGAAACTTGCCATGGTCGCTTCGCGTCATTCTGATGAATTTTTGACACATCAATTTGTGTTTTTTACAAAGTTAGAAAACGATGCTTTTTCTGAGATAAAATTGCAGGAATCGGAAATTGTGGCTAGCAAATTTATTGCCAAAAATGAGATCGATTTTGAAGATATGTCGCTGCTCTGGGCAATCAGATTTTGGGCAATTGATAAATTCGGTTATGTAAATACGAAAATTATTGATAATGATGGCGTGAAAAAAGAAGTTGTAGATTTTTTTGCGCCGATGATTGGAGGGAAATAATGGGAATATTAGTTATTAGTCGGCACGGTGAGAGTGAGTGGAATCTGCTCGGCAAGTGGACTGGCTGGACAGATGTTAATTTGACGGAAAAGGGCCGTAATGACACCGTGCGATTGGGTGCTTTATTGAAAGGTCTGTCGTTCAATGAGGCTTACACTTCGTCATTAAAACGTACACAACAAACTTTGGCTGCGCTACTCGAAGGTTGTGGCGTCGAAAATCTACCAACAACGCATGCAGCTGAATTAAACGAGCGTGATTATGGTGATTTGACTGGAAAAAATAAATGGGAAGTTAAAGCGGAGATTGGCGAAGAGGCTTTTAATGGCATTCGACGCGGTTGGGATTATCCAGTGCCGGGCGGCGAAACTTTGAAGGATGTTTATGCGCGGGTTGTTCCATATTTTGAGCAAGAGATTTTGCCGAAATTGCAGAATGGTGAGAATATTCTATTGGTGGCTCACGGCAATTCTATTCGGGCTTTAATTAAACATCTTGATCAAGTTCCAGAGGCTGAGATGGCGAATGTAGAAATGCCGTTTGGTCAATTGCTGGTTTATACGTTCGAGCCCGGTCAATCTTTGCCAATCAGAAAAGAAGTGCTGTCGGTTGAGATTGAAGCCGTGAATGCTTAAATAGTTGTATATATTTCGTATGCACTTAACGCTGACAAAAATTGTTGAAATCTAAGAGTGTCGTCGCCATGATATGGCCACGTTGCATGGTTTAGCCAGAAACCCATTAAGGCTAGGCAGTGATCTAAATTTATTTCTTTGTAGTAGTTTGAAATATTATGACCGCTTTTATGTAAGTCGATTAGTAGGCTAGTGATGTCACTACCGGATTCTCCAGGTCCAGACCAACTCCAGTCGATTAACTTAGTGCCACGTTTGGGATGCCAAGCCATATTTGATTGTCGAATGTCATGATGACAAAAAACTAATTTTTTTATATCGCTATGTCGACCTCCGGCATTTAGTAAGGTGGGTAAGTCTGCCAATAATTTCTTAGCTATATTTTGGCTATGAGGCGTTAATCTGTCTAAGAATCCTAATGATAATTCTCTCAATTTAGCTATTTTCTGCTCGTCTAATGAAACCCATCCTTCTTTAATAAAACTATCGCGTGACGATTCGATATCAAAAGTATCAGGCGGCAATGGTATATTTTCCAACTCGTTAAATTTTTCCTTCGCTGATTTGATATAAACGTCTAGTGTTTCGTTCTTTGCTCGCCATAGCCAACCTTCGTTGGACGTCATTGTCTCCATGATGAAAGTGTCATCGTCTCGCAGTATTGACCTGGATGGGATTCCACTATATCCATGGCATCGCAGATAGGACATCGTGAACGCTTCTTTTCTCAGATATTGGCGCAGTCTATTTCGCTTAATATCATCGTATCTAGTCGATGTTTGCTTAATAAATACCGAATGATCATTTTTTGTGGCGATAATTTTGTCGTATTGCATATGACCGCCGTTAATATTGCGATAGTTTTCGGAAAACTCTGCTATCTTAATTAGTGACCGACAAGACAAATAATCAATAGCCCTGGTTACTATTTCATCATGCGATGCGTATAATTTAGGCAAATTATTGAGTGGTAGCCAGGCTGCGTCGATAGCGTCGTCTCGTCCTGACACCTCTGATAGTTCGTTGACTACGAACAGATACGCACTAGTTTCGATCCATGACGTCTGACTGTTGCGTGGATCGTTAACCAGTCCTTTATATATTAATATTGGATTGTCACTAATTATCGTTCCAGTCTCTTCTCTTGTTTCGCGAATTGCTGCCGTAAAGGAATCTTCTTTGGGGTTGATGAATCCTCCAGGTAGCGCCCATTCACAGCTAGACCGTTTTATCAAAAGAATTTTTTGTGCGATTGGGTTGATTATTACGCTGTCTGCGGTGTAATTTGGACCGTTATACCATAATTTACGATTTATAGATGTTGGCATTGTTTTTTTCATACAGTAACTAGAGTATTATTCAGTGCACTTTCCGCTAAAGCTGCTTTTACACGTTCACTATACTCTCTAATTTTATCACCTGAACCTGTATGCTTGCCAGGGGTGTCGCTCAATTTGACCGTAGGTACTCCATCGACTTCCGTGGCTTTCATAACAAAGTTATTAGGTGTAATTCCAAGGTCATTAGTCAAAGTTGTACCCCAGCCGAATGTTACATTTATTTTGTCCTTAAAGTAATCAGCTATCCGAATAATTTCATCCACATCAAGTCCGTCACTAAAGACGATAGTTTTCTCTAAAGGATCAATTCCGTTCTTTTTGTAAATTTCAATAGCCTTATTTCCAAATTCTATTGGGTCGCCAGAATCGTGTCGTAGTCCTTTCCACGAAGTCATTTGTTCGGGCGTAAAGTCAGCAAAGAAGAAGTCGGTTGTAAATGTATCAGTTAAGGCAATTGATAGCTCGTCGCCGTATGTGTCTTGCCAATCTTTTAGTGCCTGATTGTGACCACTTAGTGGGTTGTTTCCGGCTTTATCTGCCAGTGCAGCGTAGACCATTGGCATTTCGTGTGCAAAAGTTCCAATCGGTTTTAGTCCTAGTTTATACGCCAAGTATATATTTGAAGTTCCGACAAAATTGTCAGGGAGTTCATTTGCAACTCGTTCAATTACGTGCCTATGCCAATCATAACTAAAACGTCGCCTTGTGCCGAAATCAGAAAATTTAATATCTGGGCGGTTTTTTAATAATTTGATCTTTTCGTCTAATCGGCGATCTCCTTCGGCATACACTTCTTCCAAAGAGTAACCTTCACGTGCGAGTTTGTTGCGAAAATATATTTCATTTATCTCGCTCATGATAACAGTTTCCCAGAATGTAACTAGGGGCCATTTTCCCGTAGCCTCAACCGCTAGGTCGCCGCGCTTATCATATCCGATCTTGACCGGAGGCAAGGGATTACTTATTAGGAAATCAAGGTATTCTTGCGAAAATGTCGCTTTGCCGTCTTGGTTTTGTAGCCCAGCTAAGTAGGCTACTTCATCAGGCCGCCATCCTTCAGCTAGCTCATTTAGTCTATCCTGTAATTCTGCTGGAGGTACAAATTCGGATAATAGATTAGGGGAGCGATTTTTCAGTGTGAAAGTAACTTCTGCTTCAGGATGTTTTAAGAACTCGTTCATCCCCATAGTTGCTTTGTAGTAATCTAATCCTTGTGATATTTCTGATCTCTTCTCCATTTAAATTGCCTCCTGAATTATCTTCTTTGCTTCTTCGGTTGATATTGCTAATATTCCAGCCTCCTTCATTGCGGATAATGCTTCTTCTTCGGCTGTTGGGGTTAATCCTACAGCGCGGATGGCGTCTATAAGTAGGTATGTAGTAACACGCCTGTCATCTTTGAAATGTTTGGTAACGTCAAGGGCGGTGGATTTTACGCAAAAATCTGTTGCTAATCCGCCGAGAAATACTTTAACTTTTTCATGGGGTGTTTTTGGCGTTATGATAGATTCTAGTGTTTCGCCCTTGTCGCTTCTACCTTCCCAGCCAGAGTATCCGTCTGTCTGACCAGTGCCTTTATTGATGATAATATCACTAGGCTGAATATTCAGGTCTTCGTGAAAATCAGCTCCTCTGGTGTTGGCTACGCAGTGAACTGGCCATTTGTCAAAATGCGGTGTTTTTTCGGGGTGCCAGTCTCGGGTGAATACAACCGTGCCGTCGTGTTTTCGTATCTCGTCGGCAATGGAGTTGATAGGTTCGATGATTTGCTCTGCCTTGTCAACGGCAAGACTTCCATCGATAAAATCATTTTGTGGATCAACCCCGACAAATATATAGCTATACTTTTCCATAATACTAAGATCCTCCTTACTTAATGTATAGTTTACACTTACTATCTAGTCTAATGGTCAGTTATTGTATTGTCAACACTAATTTATGAAAAATATAAATTTTTTAGATTTTTACAGGGAGGTTAGTCTAAACTACGATCTAAATTCTCGAGCTTGCTTGAATTGAACTCATATAATTTTGCTGGACGATGCGCGCCGTCTCGCCACAGCTCATTGGTTTCATGAATTAAGTTTAAGCTGAGGAATTTTTTTCGAAAATTACGCTTGTCAAATTCACGACCAAAAACTATCTCGTAAACTGTTTGCAGTTGTGTTAAGGTAAATCTTCGATCCAGAAAAGCAAATGCCGAATTGGTATATGTCATTTTGGCAATTAGGCGTTCTTTAGCGTATTTAATGATGCTGGCGTGATCGTATGCCAGTTTTGGTATTTTATTTACATCAAAAAATGCTACCTCTAAATCTTCATTGTATGTAATATTGCGTCCACAACCCATGTAGGTCACAGATACTGCATGTCCTCGCGGATCACGATTAATCGTATCGAAAGTGTAAAGCTGCTCAATGTATCGTAGGTCGTCTTTAATTTTTACACCTGTCTTTTGGAAAACTATACGTTCGAGCGCGTCTGTAGTTGTCTCGCCCTTGGCGTTATACCCTCCAGGGAGGGCCCATTCTCCTTTAAAAGGTTCATTCGGTCGTTTTAATAATAGCACTTCCAGGGTATTGTTGTTTACTTGAAAAATTACTGCGTCCACGGTTAGCGTTGGAGGTGTATACGGTTTTGTGTAATTCATACAATATATCTTATCCTGAAGTAAGCTACTTGCCAAGTTATTTTTATGCTTCACGAAGTATAAAAGTTTGTTTGCAAATTTATTCTGTACTTATTTAGTGATATATGTTAAGATAGATCAGAGCGAATGATAGAGATATCTTCGGGGTGTGGCGCAGTTGGCTAGCGCGCGCGGTTTGGGACCGTGAGGTCGAAGGTTCGAGTCCTTTCACCCCGACCAATTGAAATCATTCAACGTATTAAAATAACTGGCGTTTAACCAGTTATTTTTTATTTTCATATAATCCAATAATCAAGTCGCCATCATGGAATTCTTGCTTTAATTGCCAGTAGGGCGGAACTTGTTTTTTATATTCGTCATATGTTTTTTCGCGAAGAATTAGCCAGATTCTTGGAGATTTTACTGACTCTAAAGAACTAATTTCTGGAGTATTCAATTTTTTAATTAATCCCCATTCACCAACCCAGCCCAGCTCTTCTTTTGGCTTCAGAAGTATAATTTCTTTATTTGTGCGGTTGTAGTAGGAGGTATGAAAATAAGTGTAGATCTCGCCAGAAATAATAGCATCGCTACTCTGGATATTTTCATTTATATGATTCATGGCTGTGTTAGTGCTGTTCCAGGATGATTCTGTGATATTTTTACCGCCGATATGCCACATGTAATGACCGATAAATAATGTCAGGACAATAGATATTCCAATAGACCACCATTTTTTATTAGAAAAAATAAGCCCGATGAATATTGCAATCAAGCCGTAAAACGCTGGCGCCGAATAAGTGAAGTATCGATCTAAGTAAACTGGTCGGCCCTGGCTGAGTATGTAAACGATGATCATCGGCAGCAGCAGCCAAATTGTTAAAATCCAAATTGCTGCTTGGTATTTTGAATGTTTTTTGGCTAGGATGAATGAAATTGCGACTACAATTGGCGGCAGTAGCAGCCCAAAATAGCGGACAATTCTGTCGTCGTAAGTCAAGAACATTGATAGTGTTGTCGGGATGGTAAATTTAGTGACTTCGGGGATCCAGAAGCCGCCGCTTACCCGGCTGGTTTGGGAGATCATAACTGGTAGCCAGGGAAGGAATAGTAAAAAGCATGTTCCTGCGGCAAGCCAAACGTTTTTGTCCTTAAATATATTTTTTATGGCAGTGCGATTTCCGCCAAGTTTTAGCCAAATATATGCGAAATGCGCGGGTAGCATTAACGCTAGAAAATACTGAGTATAAAGACCGAGTGCTACTAAAATTCCATATAGCGCCCACCAGAACTTCTTACTTTTGCGCTCGACTGCCACGACAAATGCGTATGTCATTGCTACAGCCAAAAGTGTCGCCAGCGCATACATTCGGGCTTCGTCGCTATAGCGAATTAAGAACGGTCCTAGCGCTGCTAAAAAACTTCCAAATACGGCAATTCTTTTAGAGAAAAGTTTTTGGAGTAATAGAAACAATAGGGCAATCGTCAGAACTCCGCACGTAACACTAAATCCTCTGAGCGAAGCTACGGAATTGCCGAAAATCAATTGCCAAACGTGCATAATAGCGTAATAAAGCGGCGGGTGGACATCTGTGGTTGTGATGGTGATAATTTCTCTGATTGGCTGCTGAATGATGGCCGCCGTATATCCTTCGTCGTGCCAAATATCGGCTTTTGTTAAATAGATAAGTCGAACGTTGATGGCTAAAATTAAGATTGGAATTAGCCAGATCCAACCGGGCATTTTATGAAGAAATGCATATAGCTTTTTAAGATATATACGGATTTTTCTCATGAATTATCTGGATAATTTTAACGCTATCTCTTTCGCCTTATTCGCTAAAGTATCGTCAATTTTTTCCAGCCCCGAACCTGTGCTTACGCCGCGTTGCTCTAGTGCTTCGCCAATAAGAAAGTCTGCAATTTGCGGGTTTTTGGGTAGAATCGGACCGTGGAGGTAAGTGGCAATGACGTTGTTATAGCGAACACCTTCGTTTGCGTCGGTCATATTATTGCCGGCGCCTTTAATAACTTGCCCAAGAGGTTTGACGGTCTTATCTAAGAAAGTTTGTCCGCTGTGATTTTCATAGCCAACAATATCGCCAAATTCCTGGCTTCTAATGACAATGTTACCAATCATCCGCTCGTCGCCAGCAATCGTTTCAATCGGCAGAATGTTGGCTCCGACAATTTCCTCGCCCTTGAGTGTTCGGAAAAATCGACCAAATAATTGGTACATTC
>CAUTOA010000014.1:0-8968 GCA_963540205.1 uncultured Candidatus Saccharibacteria bacterium | reverse complement strand
TACTCTTAGCGATAGATGCTTTATATAAAGCGGCGGGAGCTGGAAGCTTGTTTGACTATGATGAATAAAGCTTTTCTTCGTATGAACACGCCACCAAGCTTATAAGATTTAGGCTAACTTCCATACTGATATAATAAACTCATGATCCACAACTTACATTCGGCATATTCTTTACCAGCAGACCACGACACGTGCCACCTGTTTGAGCATCTGATTATTAGGCGATTCTTAAAGGAAACGGAAAAAGTTGGCGGCAACCGAGCTTTTGCTGGAGAGTTAGACGGCACGACTAGCGAATCAAGCGTATTTTTTACGTCCGCACTATTCACAAGCGAGTCTAATACATTATTTGAAAAAACCATCAACGATATTACGCCTTTTGAAATACCCCTTATTCAACAGTCCATCTCACACATAGAAGCCGAGATGCAATCCAACATTGATATAACAGACATGACATTATTACAAGAACAGCTCGCTCTTTGTCAAAAATATTTTATCGATAGTCAAAAAACCACTCCCAGCAATTCACACCCAAAATCTAAAATTTCTCCTCTTAAAATCAGCCATAGTCCGAAGGATTTTACAGACGTTAAGATTGATATAGAAATTGCCGATGCCAGCGATGAATTGACTGCCGCATTTTTCTGCACATACCCAATACTTTTAGATCTAGTGCGCGACATTTGTTTCGATAAAATCTCATCCTACCCGTCCAGCCCCGGAAAGTTTATAGCGTACTATGACGGCAATTACACCAGCCAAACCTACACCGTAAAAAATACAGACCTTGCTCGACTGAGCTCAAGTGAAACTATACAGACATATTTACAAAACTTTAACATATCCTCGCACGCAACCGACCTAAGAAACCTTGCCGAAGCTTTCACGTCTGACCCATTTTATATTTCAGTGCCCATATATTTTTATCAACAAACCGCCACGCCACTATCCAGAAATGACCTAGCAAAAACTATAAACGTCGCAAATATGAACGCAATCTTAAAACAAATAAAGGCGACGATAATCCTGGATTATTAGCTCTAGCTGATTTTCTAGCAGAGAAAAGATTCTGAATAGGAAATATTAACGCCGCCAAATTTCGCAGGATTATTATGAATGAAAAGGTCATAAAGGGTTTGGTAACGCAATAAACCAACCACTTTTACAGCGACTGTCTGACTGGTGTTTTCTCGATTCGTAAAAGTGACTTCCTCTCCAAGTTGATTTTTTGGCGCTTTTCATTATTCACAGTACATCACATTGATCAAATATTGTCTCTTCATTACAATTGAAATGTGGTTAAAACAGTATCAAAAGCGCTTATTAAGAATAAAAATGGTAAATATCTACTGCTTTATAGGGGAGATACTCACCCTAATTTCCCTGGGCATCTTGACCCCCTGGAGGAGAAGTAGAATCGGAAGAGACCTCCAGGATGGCGACTGCGCGAGAAGTACAGGAAGAAACTGGCATATGTATATATCCAAATGACTTAAAAAAGCTATTTGTTAAGCAGTACAAAAAACACAAAACATGTACTTTTTGAAATAGTCATAGATAAGACTGAGGCTGACATTCCTATTAAATTGAGCTGGGAGCATAAAAAATACCGCTGGATGACGTTATCGGAATTATTAGATGCTAATATTCCAGAGAACGCAGATCCTTATTATATAGATGTTATTGATTATTTAAAGCATTTATCCGAGACTTGATCTGTCCGACATATTTCCCCATACTCTAATTTCTGGATATATATGGGCTATAGCATAATTACCCTCGCCATAGTAGACTCCTTGAATATAATTATCCGCCAGTGAGAATGACGAGTTTGGATGGTTTCATTATTATTCAACTATTAGCGGGTGCGAGATTGCGAAATATACGCCTGTAAAATTGTTTTTAGATCCACGCTGTGGCGGAAATTTATGTTATCAATCTCACTCAGATCAACCCATTCTGGCGTGCCGTTAGTATAAGTCTTCTCACTGTCGGTTATGTTGTCGTTATTGATTTGCCCGTGCAGCTGACTGTGGGTAAAGTACAGTTGGATTGACTGATTGGCTTGCGCCTCAGCGTTGCGCTTGAAGAAAGTGGTTGCTTGGTGAATGATTTTATCTGGCGTGATAGTCAGTCCAGTTTCCTCCTTAACTTCGCGGACAATTGATTCCTCGATTGTTTCGCCTTTCTCGACACCACCGCCAATCAAGCTATAACCGTCCCATTGCCTAGTTAAAAGAATCTTATTATCCTCGATAATCACCGCGTACACACCGACGCGAATATTTAATTCGTCAACAGGAACGGTGTATTGATTACCGAAGACGTCTTTGCAGATGATGGATTTAATAAAAGTCACCTCTTTCAGATTATAAACATCCTCTTGCTGCGAAACGGCGCGCGGATGTTATTTGTGGTTTTATTTTAGCATACACAATAGATGCGGGTCTAGACATGTGATATGCCGATAACACTAGGACGATTGTATTATTTGATTTATTACGCGACATCCTGTGTATTATTCTCAACAATATCAACCCAAACTTGACCGATTTCTTCAAATAATTCATCTTTAGTGTTTTCATTAAAGACAGTATAGTTTGTTCGGTATCTTAAGTCAGATACCAGTTACACTAGCCCAAGTCACTTGCATTTGTTCAGGTGGATTTCTCCAGCCTAGAGGATGCACACCTCTCTCGTCGTCCTACTTTTGAACCTCGATGACGTGAACACCAAGGTTCTCCTTGTGGTCAGAGTAGATCTTACGAAGGAGGCGGAGAGCATCCCTCTCGCTCTCTGCCTGCGGCACGATCTGCTGCCACGGCTCAGCCGCCAGCATATCGGCGAAGTTACGGTAGATGCGAATCGACTTGATCCGTACCACGCCCGATGCGTGACCGGTCTCGAGCTACAGCAGCTCACCAGCCTTCAGCCGCTTGATACTGTTATATCCGACTCTCACCTCGAGAGTCTTCTTGCCGGACATGATTGCGTCGTAGTATGGACGCTTGATGCGCATCTTACGCATAGACACCCCTTCCTTGCTGAGACTGATTCCCCACTGCTGAACGACGCTGGCAGGCGCATACCCTCCCGGGAACACGCCCTCCAGGCTCCAGCCGTGACGCTGGAGACAGACGACCTGCCACGGCTCAGGGACCAGGTGGACGTACAGCTTGCAACCATAGTCCTCCAGCAGTCCCTGCAAATCAGTGACAAGCGCCTCGAACGCAGCCTCCGATGAGGCCACCAAAGGCATCAGCTTGATAGGCTGACCCTTCTTCGGGGTCGCACCAACGACACCAACAACCTGACTGTTGCATTCAGCGACAAAGATGATCTTGAACTTGACGTTCACGTCGCCAGATTCCATACGACGGTAGCCAGCGAAGAGGGTGTCAACCCAACTGTCATCCACTCCTTCGAAATCGTCACTCGTCTGCGACAGGATGAGAGCTCGCGCACCGTCAGCGTGCTGACTCTCGTTAAACGGAACCACAGAGATGTTCGGCGAGTAGAACCCCGCCTCGTCAACGAGCTGCTTGTACAGCATATGCTCATCGACGCCAATCTTGTAGTGGTCCTTCGCCGTGCCAGTGACGCGGAAGCCCTTCCGGATGAAGAATTCCAGCGCCTTTTTGTTCGGTTCTGCCACAGTGCAGTAGATCTGCCGAGCACCATGGCTTCGGGCGAAATCTTCGGCGTACTCAAGCAGCATACTTCCGACGCCCATCTTTCCTCGGTACGCCGTGTCAACAATGAGAGGGCTGATCTTGACAGTCCCCTGTTTTTTGTTGACAACATGAATGACGCCCACGGGTTGTCCATCACTCTCGGCGATGAACATGTGCTGTCCGACCGAGAACTGGCCGACGTGGTCAACACCGCCTGCCATGTGCGCATCAAAGATACGCCGTGCGTGTGCATAGTGGTCGCCGTCATAAAACGGTGTGAGCGCCCGGATCATAAGATCTGCGACGAAATCGAAATCGTCCGCCCTTGCCGGGCGTACGATGATGTCATTGACCAGCACTTCAGTCATAGTACACCTTCCTGTGATGACTACGATTTTTAGTGTAGCCTGATAGGATGGTCATTATTATATCATTAAAATATTTCAAATTCGATACCTATCACGCCATTTTCCAGCTGGTCGCTGAGAGAATAAAATTCAGAAATTTGATTTTCTAACCATTCGACATTATCACCGCCGAACTTTCGCGGATTATTGTGAGAAAATAAGTCACGAAATGTCGCGCATCTAAGCAAACCAACAACCTCAGCGGTAACAGTTTGCTCGGAATTATCTCTATTTGTAAAAATAATCCGATCCCCAATCTGGATTTTCTGTCGTTTGGCGTCATATAATCGCGACTCGATAGTCTTATTGCCAGAAATAATAGCATTAAACGGCTCAGTCGCCAATTTTAATTGGTGTGTGGTCATAAAATTATTTGCCTTTCTTGCTATAATTAAACCATCATATAAATAAATATTCAAATATCTACACTTCCATAAGAAAGGATATCAAATGACCAAAAAACTACTAGAAATCGAACGCAAGCGCCAGCTAACGGGCAATATTGAAGAGCTAATCGGGCGACTGCAAAACATCGGTTTTGAACTAAAGAGTAATCTTCACGAAATTGATACGTATTATTCTCGTCCTGATGTCGACTTTATGCAGACGGTTGAATGCTTGCGGATTCGCCAGCGTGATAGTTTTGCTGAGGTAACATATAAGCCAGCAACGACCGCTGCGACGCATACGGAAAATAATGTAATCATTAAGCCCGAGACAAATCTGCCAATTCAACCCGAAGATGTGGCAATCGCCAAGCAGCTACTGGCAAACCTCGGTATTATACAACTGGTTGAGGTCAACAAATATCGTCGCTCGTTTCAGTCCTCTGACTTTCCGCAAGCAACGGTAGCCATCGATGAAATAAAAGACGCTGGGACTTTCGTGGAAGTTGAGGTTTTGTCAGATGATGAGACTAGTGCGCTGATGACGATTAGTGAAATTGAAACCAAACTCGGTCTGGATTCAATGGAAATTGTGACGCGACCTTATCGGGATATTTGTATGGGCTATTAAGAACGCTGACGCCACAAAACTTCACAACTCCACTCGCAACCAATATAATATACCCATGAATACTTCACGAAAAAATCGCATTATAAAAATTACTATTTGGGCAATCTGCTCAATTATCATTATAACCGCCTTGCTTGCCGCCGCAGCTTTCTTTTGGCCAGCAACATCCAAGCAATTGCAATCTTCAAGCTCTGAGAAATTGAGCTATAACGACGCCATCGCCGCTGCAAATCGTACCGTTAGTGAAGACACTTCAAATACCGATGTTAGATCAGAATGCCGATCGATTATTAAAACCCACGGCAAAAAAACCGCCGAAGCTGTCATGATGATTCATGGCGTAAGCGCATGCCCACAGCAATTTGCAGACCTAGGCGACACCTTTTTCAACGCCGGCTATAACGTCTATATTCCCCGCGTTCCCAGCCACGGTCTGACGGACAATAAACGACACGGAGAAATCACCATTCCAGCAATGGCACAATTTATGAATTCCAGCACCAGCATAATTAGCGGTTTGGGTGATGAAACAGGAGTTGTCGGACTTTCTGGCGGCGCAAATATGGCGACCTGGATTACTCAGTACAACAGACAAACCATATCACGAGCGCTACTTTTATCACCTTTTTATCAGCCTTCAGCGTCGGAAACTCCTTCCTGGAAAATTCCGCTTTTACGAAATTTTTACGGACGTAATATTCTTCCAGATTCGTTCACGGGTAGCAATTTGTCATATCGCGCTCTTGGAAAATATATAATAATCGCCAAGAACTATAAATCCGACCTAAAAGCTCCAGGGTTAAAATATGTCGGGGTTGTAACAAGCGAAAACGACACCGCAATTGATAAAAATCTCGCGGTCAACATACCCAAGCAAATGGCTGCAACTTCTGGCGCCAAATTCCAATATTATTCAATTCCGGCTTCATTTGGCATCGGTCACGACATTGTAGCCTTAAACCAAGACGAGGTTAAAAAACACGCCGACAAACTATATCCGTTCTATTTGGATATGTACGAAGGAAAAGACGTAAAATTAGAGACGAATTAGCTATCCTATTTACCTTGCACGGCTAAAATTCTCGCCTGAATTTTATCCAATTGAGCATCATCCATTTTCGGACCGTCAGCCGTAGTTAGCCAGCCAGGATATTCCTCATAAAACGCTTGCTCGTGCGACACTGGTGAACCAATTCCCTTTGCCAAATCGCCATGAAGCGGCATCAATTTGGCATGCACATGCGCCACACCCGTACCTTCAAAAATCAGCGCCACTCGTGGAGTGCCAAACGCTTTTTCCAAAATACCAGCAACTTTTTTCACCGCCAGCATCATTTCAGAATATAAATTGTCATCCAAAGAAAATACATAATCGCCCGGATTCTGCTTCGGAATCACCACAGTAAAACCTAGCGTGTTCGGAAACGGCGTTAAAAATGCTAGGAATTTCTCATCTTCCCAAATCTTCCAAGATTTCATTTTTCCAGATACAATGTCATCAAAAATCGTGCGATTCATAATTACTCCTTTATGCAAATAAATCGTTTAATGCCTCACTCACCGTTGGATGAGTGAATATTTGGTCACGCAGCACAGTATATGGCAGGCCATTATCCATTACAGTTTTGATAATATTAATGACTTCTGGTGAGTTACGACACAATAAACTAGCACCCAAAATTTGTTCAGTGTTTGCATCAATCACCGCACGCAGCAAGCCTGTTGTAGCATTATCAACATGCAGGCGTGGAATCGCCATAGCAGGCAGCTCTTTTACGATAATTTCGCACCCCGTCGCACGCGCCTCAGCCTCTGTCATACCCACCCGACCTAGCGGCGTTTGCATAAAGACCGCGTACGGCAAGGTTTTTTGTTTGGCGCGAGTGTACAGACCGTCACCCAGCAACTGGCTTCTCACAATCCGAAAATCGTCCAGCGACGCATAGGTAAATTGTGGCCCGCCCGTTACATCGCCCATTGCCCAAATATGCGACCGACTAGTGCGAAGTGTTTCATCAGCCACAATTGCCCCGCGCTCATCCGTCGCTACACCAGCAGCTGGCAAATTCAAGCTCATCGTTGCCGGGCGACGGCCCGTAGCCATCAAAACCGCATCATAACCAGCGTAATCATCATGATTTACTGTGCGAATCGTCGCAGTAGACTCACCCTCAATCGCTGTCACATCCACACTAAACACAATCTCAATACCCTGTGCCTGCAATGCTTCAGTAGCAGCCCGAGCAATTGCTGGATCTTCACGCGCAAGCAGAGCATCGCCCCTCTCAAATACTGTTACTTTTGTACCAAGTTTGGCATAAGTTGAGGCAAATTCTAACCCAATATAACCGCCACCAATGATAGCTAGCTGTTTTGGCTGCGTCATTCTATCCAGCAATTCAGTACTGGTATACACAAACGGCTTATCAACACCTGGAATATCTGGGATGATTGATTCCGCACCGGTGTTAATAAAAATCTGCGGTGCACTAACTACTAGCTCGTCGCTACCCGCCACAACCTTCACAGTACGATCATCTACGAACGATGCCTCACCCTCAATGACGCTCACTGTTTCACGATCCGCAAGCATATGATAGTTCTTCTCATTCAACCGCGCTACCACTGTTGTCTTATGTGCCATCGCCTCATCAAAACTTTGATGATGTTCGGCTGCATTGACCAGCACCTTAGTAGGAATACAAGCAATATTAATACAGGTGCCACCATACATCTTTGGCGACCGCTCCACTAGCGCTACTTTTTTTTCCGCATTTGCCAGCGCTACCGCCAATGTTTTGCCAGCTTTGCCAAAACCAATGATGAGTGCGTCAAATTGTTGTGTATCCATTTTACCTCCTCCTATCTTTTTTAGCGATCTCTCTCGCTGCAACAAATTCTCTATCGGCACACAGAACTGCCTCTTTTATTACAAGTTTTTGAGCTACTACTATTATCGTGTGTAATAGCTCCTTAAAACTGTTCCAAAAAGTCCAACTTACCGCTTCTAAAATACCAGCAACCTTTTTCACTGCCAGCATCATTTCAGAATATAAATTGTCATCCAAAGAAAATACATAATCGCCCGGATTCTGCTTCGGAATCACCACAGTAAAACCTAGCGTGTTCGGAAACGGCGTTAAAAATGCTAGGAATTTCTCATCTTCCCAAATCTTCCAAGATTTCATTTTTCCAGATACAATGTCATCAAAAATCGTGCGATTCATAATTACTCCTTTTGAAGTAATTATAGCATTTTATGAAGTTTTCAGGTCGAGCAATTTAAGTTCCATTCTACGGCAAACCAGGACTAGCCACATTGTCGCAAAAATCCCCAATAAAACTTCTACTATCACAAACCAAAACTTGCCCATCGCGTAACCTTGCGCCGCTATAATTGCCGCAAAAATCGGAAAACTGAAAGATGATATTCGCTCACGATGAGTTAAATAGCTCAAACTCGACGGCAAAAGAAACATCAAAAGCACCATCAATATCACGATGCCACGCGAGAAAACAAAATGCGCCGCGTGCATTGTATCGTTCGGACAAAGCGCCACTCCTATCATACAAATCGCAAACAATGAAAGTATCCAGCCGGATATTCGAGCAGAGCGAATTTGGCCAAGTTTAAGATAACCACGATTTATAAAAAACCCAATCGTCGCCATAATCAAACCAGATAAGAATACTCCCGAGTTGAACGAAAATGCAGACAAACGGTTCGAGGTGGTTTCGCCCAATCTGCTCAAGCTCCAGCTCGTCCACCGAGTATCATCAGAGAGCAGCATCGCCACAACCAAGCCCACGGCCAAAACGACACCATTAAGAATACAGAGCGCCTGAAGGCGATTCTTGCATAAAAAA
>CAUTOA010000013.1:0-9315 GCA_963540205.1 uncultured Candidatus Saccharibacteria bacterium | reverse complement strand
AACAATTCGCGTTCTATTTCCGCCAAAGGCTTGCCCGATTCATTCTGCTCCTCCAACCCGCGTCGCGCTTCCGGATGCTCATTCCAAAAACCAGCATTTCGATCTAACAACTTAGCCAACTTTTCCGAATCGTGGCACACAATTCCTTCATACGTCGCAATTTCCTTAAAATTCCAATCCGTCGCAATTGCCGCCACTTCTAAAATCTCATCACGCACTGGATCTAGTCCAGTCATCTCCAAATCCACCCACAAAATCTTTTTCGGCTTAAAACTTGTTTTCATATCTCTATTTTACCACTTCCATAAGGCGTGCTAAACTAAAATCATGACAAAACGCATCCTACTTAAATTATCAGGTGAACAACTTCAAGGCGAATTCGCCAGCGGCTTTGACCCAAAACGCGCTCGCTGGATTGCTGAACAAATTCGACCAGCGCTGGACGACGGGGCTGAAATTGTAATTATGGTTGGCGGTGGCAATTACGTTCGCGGTAATCAAATCATCGGTCACGGAATTCAACCTGTTTCTGCTCACAATATCGGGATGCTTTCTACGCTTATGAATGCCATTGCACTGGCGGACGTATTGAACGACGCAGGACTGCCAACTCGCGCACTGTCTACAGTCGAAGTGAATCAATTTATTGACCACTATACTTTCCGACGCGCCATTAGCCATATTAAGAAAAATCGCATCGTTATTGTGGCATGCGGCACAGGCCGACCATTTCTGACTACTGATACCGCAGCGTTAAATCTAGCACTAGAAATGCAGTGTGATGCCGTAATTAAAACAACGAAGGTTGACGGAGTTTACGATAAAGATCCTATGAAATTCCCTGACGCCGTAAAAATTGACCATTTATCTTACCAAGAAGCCCTGACAAATCCTAACATTGCCGTTATGGATAAAGCAGCAATTGGGTTAGCAATGGACGAGCATATTCCAGTTGTAATTTGTGATTTGCTTACAGACGGAAATATTCTCCGCGCAACCCGCGGAGAATCAGTAGGCACACTTATTAGTTAAGGTTTAGTCTTTTTTCTTATCTAATTTATCGAGTTTAAAGAAGTGAACAATTGCATATACAACAAACGCAACGGCTATCAACGTAATTAACGAGCTAACGAATGCGCCGTATAAAAACTCACCCCTACGTCCAGCAATTTCAACTGTGAATGAAGCTGATTGCAATCCTTGTTGAGATCCAACAATCAACTGCACTAACGGATCGATAAATGCCGTCACCAACTTTTTAACCGTATCACCAGCTGCAGTACCAATTGCCAAACCTACAGCCAAGCCAACAACGCCCTGTTCGCGAATAAAATTAACAAACCCACCCATATGAGTATCTTTTATAGCTGCACTTACAATTTTCTTTTCTTTGATGGCAGCAATTTTTTTAGCAGCTTTAATGCTCTTAGGAGCTAGTTTTTTAGCTGATACTTTCGCTGCTTTTACGCCCTTATTTGTTGATTTTTTTGACTCAGTAGATTTCGCTACCATAAAACTCCTTTTATTAGATATTTATTCACTAATTTTACCACACGTGGCATCGCACGCAATCTCACCAGCAGTCTTCATAGACCTCAGTAGCTTTTCGGCAGCCCTTAACTTCCCTACAGCCAAACTATCATACTTAGGTTTACTATTAATATTTTCCTTGTGCAACCTAATCGCCTCATTTAATAATTTGCTATTAATAATTTCTTTGTACAACCTAATTGCCTCATTCAATAAGTTAATATCCCTATCATGTTTAGCTACTTTACGCATAACATCAGGAAGAAACAGTCTGTTCTTTGAAGAATCTCCCGACAACAAACTATCATTTACCACGGACGCTACTTGAATAGCCAAATCCCCACTGTCTTGTTTTATTAATTCTCTACATAATTTACCCGCCTCTTCCAAGTTATTCCGAGGGTCAATATCCAGATATATTCCTGACAAATCTTCTATTTTTCCCGCAGCCACCTCATATTGACCATTTAATAGATTAATTCTGGCACTATAATCATCCAGTAAAAGCAGTCTCCCCGGAATAGATGGAAACGTTAACATTTGTAAACGAGCAAACTTTCCATAACCATCTCTATAATCTCTTCTGTCAGGAAACATAAACCATGGACGCTTATCTATAAATTCAGCCCAGTTAACAGTCGCTGGTAATTGTTTTAATAACTCATCAGTTTTCAAAATATCTTGAGATTTCAATTCGCCGCAGGAAAATTTATCAAGCGGATGGCTTGACGTAAACCCAACGGCCGTAGTCATCTCACAACACAACTCCTTTGTCAGGACGTCTATCATAAACGACCTATCGCTCTCACGATCAAATAAAGTAATGAACGAGTGTTAATTTGCATAACTAATAAAGTGCTCAATATTTAACTCTTCCAAACACTCAGATGCAACAATTGTATGTCCGTAACAGTTAGCAACTTCATATTTAGCGATATTGTCTGCATTAAGTTCTCGTGAGCCACTGCCTGTCGACCCAAAATAAAGTGTTTCACGAACAAGCTCTGCAACAGATTTAGCGGCCTCTGCTATATCATCAAACGTCTTATCTGACTTTTCGTACACATTTTTTATGTCACAAAGCTTCTCTGACTCTAATAAGAGTTCTCGCTTAATGCCTCTTTTCTCTGCTATATCACTTCTCGGAGTTAATAATTGGGCAGATAAATATCGATCATCAAACGGTACGTATGCCTGCTCATCTACTCGCCTACTTAATCGTTCATTCACAAACTTATACTATATACTAATATAGTATATTTTACAAGCGTTCTGGCGCCACAATTCCTAAAATAGACAATCCAGCTTTAAGAATATCAGCGTAAATTGCCACGATTCCTACACGATGTGCCTCTTTGTCGCTACCAATAACCTGATTTTTCTCGTAATATCGATTAAATTCCTGCGCCAATTCAAACAAATATGTACAAATGTGATGAGGCTCCAAACTTTCCTTAGCACGATCAACCACGTCCACGTACTCACTCAATTTTCTGACCAGCATTTTATCCTCGTCAAACAATTCTGTCGGAAAGGCAATTTCTTTATCGGATTTAGCTAAAATTCCCCGCGCTCGAGCATGGGCGTATTGCAAGTAACTTCCCGTATTTCCCGTCAGACTTACCGCGTCATTAATATCAAATATAACGTCGCCGCCGATCTTCACCTTCAAGAATTGATAACGGAGCGCGCCAGCAATCACGTCGTCAGTTGGTTCACCGCCAGCATTTTCAATTGCCTTCTTAAACTCGTCAAACAGCCAGCCAATTGTAACAACCTCACCTGTTCGTGAACTCATTTTTCCAGTTGTCAATTTGACCAAGCCAGTCGCGTAATTAAATAATTTTCCTTTCAAAGCTGGAATCGACAATTCACTAGCCGCAATCACGCCGCGGAAGTATGCCGCCTGCTCCTCGCCATTTACTGTAATTGACAAGTCCAAATTCGGGTAGTCCTTATACTTCAACTGAATCAATCCCATATCATGCGCCCCATAAAGACCATTGCCGTGAGATCCAATAAACACGTTGTCGAACGCGCCGTATTTACTGCCCTTAAAAACATACGCGCCGTCAGATTTGGTAAACACCTCTGGCGTTTTCTCTTTAATCAGAGATTTTCCCAATTCTTCAGTTTCGCTCTCAACATAACGTCGCTCAATCGGCACGTTTCCAAGTCGCCCAACATTAGAGTCAATTTCGTCAAAACTCCAACTTTTACAGATTTCGTAAACTTGTTTATATAGCGGATCATCCAGGACGAATGATTGCTTAGCTAGTTCATCAATTTCTGCCTTTGCCTCTGGAGATTCTTTCGCCGCACGCGCGCCTTCAACGTACATACGACTCATAAATTCATTTCGCTTATCAGCTGGGATTTCGTTCAATTTATTTACATCGCCGTCAATCTCACGCAAAATCGCCCACATACTTTTACCGACATGCGTTCCGACATCACCGTGATAACTCACTCGATGCACAATTGCGCCATCAACCGCCAACAAATTAGCCATCGTGTCCGCCAAAATCGCATTCAAAGCGTGTCCGATATGCATAGCCTTAAATGGATTCGGACAATTGGTTTCAATTACAACCGTCTGACTGGCGCGCTTCGTCGTTGGCTCTTTTTTCAAAGAATTTAGAACGGATTGATCGCTCAGTTTCATATTGATAAAACCTGGACCAGCCACGCTTACTTCACTAAACTCCTCTTCCTTGCGCAGATTTTCAGCAATCATCTCCGCAATTTCACGCGGATTCTTCCCTAGCGGCTTAGCCAATTGCAACGCCACATTTGTAGCAAAGTCACCAAACTTCGGATCAGGACGCGTCAATTGTATCGATATATCTTGATCAAAAAGTTGTTTCACTACCTGAGAAATAATCTGTTCCATACTGTCTAGTATACAACAGAGGTGGACTATTATCTAGCTAAATCCCTACGCTGTTTCGTCAAGCTCTTCCAGTTCCAGACTTAATTTCGTCGCCGAACTTGGACTAGACCCTTTCACGTGTTGCAATACATATGTCAACGCCGACATATCGTCTCGGCTCAATACGCCTTCGGTAAGTCCGTGAATATCTTTTTCTTCAGCCATTTTATTCCTTTTTGTTTTAATTTTTTATACAGTAAAATGATATCACATTATTTTTATTTTGTCAATAACTATAACCTTGCGACCACTTACTTGGCTTTATTTTTATCTGATCGACGCTTATATTCTTCCGCTATAACCCTACCTATTTCGCTGTCTTTTAAGTACTCTTTGCATGACGATAATAAACGCTCGGATACGTCAGAGTCCTTCATCTTTAGCGCCTTCCTATATGAATTGCTAAACGCCGCAAACATACCGTCTTCATCTTTCATGACCCTAATAGTAAGTTTCTTGTCCTCTGACGATACGTAAACAAATATCAAGTCTGCGCCAGATTTCAATGCCGTATGAATCGCTGCAGAGCCCATTTCACTGCGAGGCTTTGAACCTACTGAGTCATCCGCTGAATATCCAGCCAAAACCAAAGATCCACCATCCTCAACAAACTTAACCGCTTCTTCGTAATGGTCTGTTGAAAAGTGAACTGGTTTTTTACTCTTTTTATCTACCCATTCATATGGCACACCAAAAAAGTTTTTAGCGCCAAACGCAAGATACTGTATAGCTTCTAAGTTGATTCCGCCAACACCCTTCTTAATCCAATCTCTATTAGTCGACGCTACACCAATATTAATTTTGTTCAACAAAGACGCTAAGTAACTAGCCGTAGGGACATCTTCTCCATTGAAATGCGTTGGCGCTATAACACTTCCCTTGCCCTCGTCTTTGGCTTTTTTGGCGGCTTCAATTAAGATATCTTCGCCAATTATTTCAACTTCCTTTTTGCCATGCATTAAGCCCATCAGCAGCTTAAGTCCAGAGGAAAGCCGAACGTCCGTTTCTGGTAATCCCAATTCTTCTCCAGCTGCCGCAAGTTTTTCTACCGCCGAATTGTTAGTTAGTCCAAAAGGTTTGCCGTGCTTTTCTCGTCTACCACGCACCCATTTCTTAAGAGAATCAAGCGCAACCGACAGAGAAAAACCCTCTCTCTGTGGCTCAGTTTCTTTTACGTCAATATCAGACTCTTGAGTGATGTCTGGATAGAAAACTTTATTGAACAATTCTTGCTCTTCTGGGGTTGGGATAAATTTATCTATTCCTGCAGTCATTTTAACTATCTCTCCTTATTACGCAGCCAATGCCATATCATATTTATCACGCATATAGCCCAATATCGCCTTCCCACCAAACGTCTCCAATGTGCGACGCTGCTCTTCACGAGCCGTCTTTGAGTAAGACGCTTCACGCGAAACATTGGCATAAGCTTCAACTTTATCAGGACTAGGCTTAATAGTCTCACCAAATACCAGTCGCACAACTTTTTTACCCAAAAGCCACTTTAGATGTATCGCATTGTCATTGAGTTGATTAGGATTTCTCTTCTGACCCTCAACCTGCATAAGTACAGGAATTATGGTGGCACCCGTCGCCAGGCTTAGATGAGGAGCTAATTTACCCGCCTTTTCTGGCAGTTCACCGTCATTTTTTATCCCAATATTGCTCATCGGGTTATGCGCTGCAGTAATAATAGAAAGTCCACTATCTGTTATTTTTTCTTGCAGACCTGAGTAATCGTCACCATTAAACGGCAACGCGTACTTATTATCAATAGCATCTTTTTCCACAGACGGATCTCTTACATACGGAACCTGAAAAAAGTTATCCATCCCAACAAGTTTATATGGTATCCTCTGATGCCAAAGACCCATATTAGTGGAGGCTACTGTCACGCCTATATGTCTAAACTCAGAAACTACGCTAGCAACAGTCGAAACATCAACGTCCGTTAGGTGACTCGTAGCAAATATAACACCCTTGTTTTCCTCGGTTTTCTTAGTTGCCTTAAAAAGATTATCAGCCCCCTCAACGACAACATCCCCCACATTACCAAAAAGCAAATCAGTAACCAATTCAAGAGGAACGCGCAGTCTTCTTGGGCTCGGATCATATAGACCTTCAGATGCGCCCTTTTTAGCGCACTGTTTAATCTCTTTTATAGCCTCAGATCCTGAAAAAGTCTCAATTTTTTTCATGATGCCCTTAGTTATACAATATAAAGCCCTATTTTGTCAATATAGATCTAATCAAACCAAAGAATAACGGATGTGAACGAAACGGTCGTGACTTAAATTCTGGATGTGCTTGCGTTGCTACAAAATATCGATGGTTTGGCGCCTCAACAAATTCTACTAACTTACCATCTGGTGAAGTTCCAGAGACAATCAAGCCTCCTCGTTCAATTTCTTGAATAAACTTTTGATTCACTTCATATCGATGACGATGACGTTCAACTACTTCAGTTGCATCGTATGTCTTGGAAATAACGGAACCTGGCTTTAGGTTGGCTACATAATCCCCAAGACGCATAGTCCCTCCTGTAGACTCCTTACCCTGCTGTCCGTTCATAATGTACACTACGTTGCTATCAGAATCGGCGCCGAATTCTTCGCTATTAGCATTTGTCAAACCCCCCAAACGCGCCGCAGCAATAACTGCCACCTGCATTCCCAAACAAATACCCAAATATGGTTTATCTTTCATTAAGCAATACTTTGCAGCAGCAATCTTACCTTCTACGCCACGAGATCCAAATCCCCCCGGAACAACAATAGCATCAACACTGTCAAAATCTGCTTCATTTGCAGTCTCAGCATTAATCCATTTTATAGATATCTCACTTTTGTTTGCCCAAGCCGCAGACTTAAGTGCTTCCGTTACAGATAAGTATGTGTCAGAATTGTCTATATATTTAGCAACCAAACCTACCGTAACACGCTTAGCATACTCTGACGTATCTCGCTTAGCTAAATGTTGCCAACGTCGTAAATCTGGCTCAACTGAATTATTAGTAAATTCGCCGAGTAGCTTGCCTAAGTCGCGATACACTGTTAGTGGAACTTCATATACAGTATCGACATTCGGCATCATTACAATTCCTTCGCTGCGAATACCAGACGAAATAGAAATTTTCTCACCAATACTACGCGGCGGTTTATCGTGACCTTCCGTACGAACTGCCACTACATCGGGCATAATCCCAAAACCACGCAAATCGGCCAAGGCGTTTTGAGCAGGTTTTGTCTTATATTCATGTGACGCCTCTAAGAACGGCACATATACGACATGAACAAACAGACAATTTTCGCGACCAACATCTAAGGCGAATCCTCGAATAGCCTCAATAAAGCTAAGTCCTTCATAATCGCCGACCGTGCCGCCGATCTCTACGATATGAACATCGCCCTCAGCAGCCAGATGAATGGCTTTCTTAATAGAATTAGTTAAATGGGGGACCATTTGTACTGTTTGACCACCGAATTTACCGGCTCTCTCGTCCGCAATCAAATCACGCAATAATCGGCCGGATAATGTCGCATTTTTTTGCGTTAATTCCAAATCCAAAAAACGCTCATAATGACCCAAATCTAAGTCAGTTTCAGCACCGTCTTTTGTCACAAAACATTCGCCATGTTCTTTTGGGTTCAATAGTCCAGCATCAACATTCAAATATGGATCACATTTTTGAACCGAAACAGAAATGCCCTTAGCTTGAAGGACAGCGCCAATACTAGCAGCAGTAATCCCCTTGCCTACACCAGACAATACACCACCCGTAACAAATATATATTTGCGCGGTGACGACATATTATTCGCAACCGTCACAAATAGTCAGACTTGCTGGGTCAACTGGTGCCGCAACAGTGCCATTCGACTTTGCTTGATCATCAGCCGCTTCCTGCGCCGCTTTAAGAGCCGCGTCAATAGCGCTTAATTTTTCTTCCAAAGTCATGTCATCAGTAATAATCTGATTTGCGTTCATTTTCATTTTCCCCTATATTTAGTAGTTACTTAACTAATTTTACGCTAGATATAGTGCTTATGCAATAAAATGCAGCCAATTGCCCGTTGTAGTTTTTTCATCAAGTTCACCAATTGACGCAACGTATATTTGCGGATTTTGACAACGTGGCATAAAATCAGCCAACTTCTCTTTATAAGCCGCCATTGCCGCCTCTTTCTCAGATTCTGGGAGTTCAGTTACGTTAGTTTTTAAGAAAACTGCTCGCTTTTTATCATCCCAAACCACAAATTCCGCTTTACCGTTTCGAAACGCATTTTCTGAATGGCGCGCAGTCGGCTCCGATATCCAAACTATCGAATCACTCAATCGCGCAAAGTGTAGCGGCGTCACCAGAGGTGTCCTATCAACATTCACCGTCGCCAACACACCAACTTCGACTGTATCTAATATTTCTTTCGCTAATTCATTCATATCATCAACTCCCATTACTTCGTGGTATTAACTTCGTAACTAGTGTTTGTACTTTCAAAGAAATTCACCAATTCCAGCGTATCATTAGCGGCCGCCATCCATTTGGCTGGATTTGGCACGTTATATTCAGGTTCAAAGCCTAATTCCTGCAAGCGACGGTCGGTCATATGCATAACATACTGATTGACATAATCAGCATTCAATCCCAAAATCCCCTTTGGTAGCATATCCTTATTGTAAGCCTTCTCAAGCTCCACTGCCTGCAGAATCAAGCCACGAATTTCCTCGGCAAATTCCTGTGTTTGCAATTCTGGGTTCTCATCCAAAATTGTCAAAAGCAAATTGATACCAAAGGTCAAATGAAGATTTTCATCGCGAGTAATCCAGTCCAGTAGCGAGCCGACATTACGCAACA
>CAUTOA010000012.1:0-10369 GCA_963540205.1 uncultured Candidatus Saccharibacteria bacterium | reverse complement strand
CCCATATTTCCCATCACGCCAAGCTCCATCTCAGCGCGCTCACGAACCTCATCAGACAGCTTCGGAATAATCTCATCAGGATCCAACTTTTCAGCCTCCTCCTTCGAAGCTCCGTTGTAACGCTGCAACAAACCTTGATATGTCAATCTAAGCAGATACGAATGTTCATTCTCGCCGTCTGGCAATGGATATTTTGGAATAAGAATTCGCCCAAGCTCAATCTCAACATCGCAGCGATCAGCTATTTTTTTCGTGTTGCGAATAACTTCAGGAAATTCCTCGCCCCAGTGATCAATAATATCGCGCGGATCTGTCAAATGAAGCTCAAAATCCTTCAAACTCATTCGCTTTTCATCACTAAGATACGAGCCCGTCCCAACACAAAGCAGAATCTCGTGCGCGTCTTGATATTCGTGCGTCAAATAGTGACCATCACAAGTCACCACCATTTCAATATCAAGCTCTTTTGAAAGCTTAATCAAGCCCTCGTTGATCTTCGCCTGCACGTCCCAGTGCGTGTTCGACTTCGGATGTCCGTGGTCCTGCAGCTCCAAATAATAGCGATCGCCAAAAATTGACTTATACCATTTGGCAATCTCACGAGCGCGATCATAATCATCTTCTTTCAGCGCCACGCCAATTTCACCGCTTGCACAACCACTCAGAACAATCAGCCCCTCGTTCAATTCCTCCAGCAAATCATGGTCAATTCGCGGTTTATAATACATTCCCTCCAGATTAGCGCGCGTCGACAACTTCATCAGATTATGAAAACCTGTGTTGTTCATCGCCAGCACAGTCAAGTGAAACCGCTGCTTGTCTTTGCCCGGATCGCGGTCAAATCGCGAACGAGTCGCCACGTAAGTTTCAATTCCGATAATCGGCTTAATTCCCGCTTTTTTGGCAGTCTTGTAATAGTCCAGAATGCCGCTCATCGTGCCGTGATCAGTTACGGCAGCAGCCTCCATTCCGAGCTCCTTAACCTTATCGACCAAGTCATGAATCTTAGTCAATCCGTCCAGCACCGAGTGAAAAGTGTGATTATGAAGATGCACGAAATCCGACGGCTTCAAAGCCGCCGACGGTGATTGTTCGCTTGTCCCCTCAGTCATTAATAACAATTATAGCACGCTATTGACGGCGTTGCATTGTCTCAATTAAGTGGTTGATAAAATCAGCCAACGGTGGGAAAATGTCGGCAAATTGCCCCAAAATCCAAATCAATATCGCAATCAACAACGTCGCGCCCAAAGCGCTTCCAAGACCAAAGAAAATTCCGCGAACAAAATTCACCCAGTAAACTCGGTGGCGAGATTTATGAAAATCAAAGAACAAATCCTCCAAAATCGCCCGACGAGCGTCGTTTTCATTATCACGAACAATTTTCTTCACCAACTTATTTGGCTGTTCTTTGGCTGACTTTTTCACTCTTTTTTACCTTCTTCTTTGAGAAAAAATTTGAGAAAAATCCGCTCTTTGAAGCGAAGCTTTTGGCTAGTTCCACGCCAATTGAAACCGTACTTACGATTCCGTTTAAGTTAGCAATTCGCTGACTTATTACCTCCACGTTCTGCTGGGTTTGGCGAATTTGACGCGTTAATTTGATGATAGAAATTGTCATAGCGATCATCATGATGACAAAAATCACCATCAAAATCACTAGAATAATAAGCAATCCGTTCATGCTATTTATTATACATTATTTTAGACGATCCGTCAGATGAGCGCGCAATTTATCACCGAAGTTAGGATCACGCAACCCAAAATCAATCACCGTTTTTAGATATTCCAATTTGTCACCAGTGTCATAATAAGTGCCGTTCGTAATTTCTACGCCATAGAAATCAAATCCGTCGTCAATCATTTGCTGCATAATTGGCTGAATTGTAAACTCGCCATTGCCGTCAAATTCTTTTCTGGCTTTATCTAAATAGCCGAAAATTTCACCTGGAAGCAAATAGCTACTAACGCTAGCTAAATCAGAAGGCGCATTCTCCTTGCCCGGCTTTTCAACAATGTTCGTCATTTTTATAACGCCATCTTTCACTACTTGACCGTTGACGACTCCATAACGATCAAATTCCGCGTCATCGGTGATTTTCTTACACGACAAAACCGCTCCGTCTAGGCTCTCTGACGCCTCAATCATCTGCTTAAAACGACTTGGACTAGCCGCAATAAAGTCGTCTGCAAATGTGTAAATCACAGGCTCATCATGATGAATCAAATGCGAGGCGCAAGCCAAAGGCGTT
Organism: uncultured Candidatus Saccharibacteria bacterium; assembly: GCA_963540205.1. Lineage (GTDB taxonomy): Bacteria > Patescibacteriota > Saccharimonadia > Saccharimonadales > Saccharimonadaceae > Nanosynbacter. The sequence goes on along the minus strand of CAUTOA010000012.1, from coordinate 8,117 downwards.
GCGTTGCCGTACGGACCTTTTTGGCGAATATAAATAAAGTTCGCCATCTCAGCCAAATTCTGCACCGCGTCAATGAACGGCTGTTTTTTAGGACCGCCAGCGCGCAAATTAGCCAAAAGTTCTTCATTCGGCTCGTCAAAATGATCCTCGATCGCCCGCTTATTCGCGCTACCGATAATGATAATATCTTTAATGCCGGCCTCAACCAATTCCTCAACGACGTATTGAATAATTGGCTTATCAATCAGCGGCAACATTTCCTTTGGCATGGCTTTAGTTTGTGGTAAAAATCGCGTACCAAAACCGGCAGCGGCGATGATAGCTTTAGTTGGTTTTCTCATATTTCAGCTCCTATTCCCTATTATTTTCAGCAATTCTAAAGTTTCTCGCGAATCAGTTTTTGTGCAAGGCTTGGGTTGGCTTGACCCTTAGACTTCTTCATGACTTGCCCGACCAAATAGCCAATAGCCTTATCTTTTCCAGCCTTGATATCTGCAATTGACGCCGCCGAAGCTGGATCATTCAAAACTTCGTCAACGATTGCAGCAATCGCCGATTCATCAGAAACCTGCAACAAATTCTTCTCTTCGGCAAGCTTACGCGGATTTTTTGCGCCAGCCAGAAGCTCATTGAATAGCTCCTTCGCATTCGTGCTGGAAACTTCAGACTTCTCTGTCATTTCAGCCAATTCTATCAAATCGTCAACCGCCACGCGTATGGATTCATTGTCTGTTTGCGCGTCATTTTCATCGGAAGTTGTCAATGCGCTCGCGAACCAATGCGCAACTCGCTTGGCGGAAGCCTCGCCAGACTTTTCCTGAACTTCCAATGTAATCTGGGCATAATCCTGATTAGACAAAAGCGAATTGATAACAGATTTGTCCAAGTTCAGCACGCTCCATTTTTCCCTATATTCGCCCGGAAGCATTGGCACCTTGGACTGAATTTCAGCAATCACCTCGTCAGTCAACACAACTGGCGGAATATCTGGATCTGGCATATAACGATAATCCTGCGCATCCTCCTTTGACCTCTGAGAAATAGTTATCTGCTTGTCATCATTCCAACCTCTGGTTTCCTGAACAACTTCTTCGCCACGCTCCAAAATATCGACTTGGCGCTTGAACTCGTACTCAGCGGCTCGCTCGACACTGCGGAAGGAATTGAGGTTCTTAATTTCTGCGCGCTTTCCAAGCTCTGTCGCACCCTTCTTTGCCACCGAAATATTAACGTCAAATCGCATATTTCCGTGATACAAATTGCCGTAAGTCACACCCGCGTAAACCATCAATTTATGAAGTTCCGAAACGTAAGCTTTGGCCTCCTCAGCCGAATGCATATCTGGCTCAGAAACAATCTCAATCAGCGGCGTGCCAGCGCGGTTAAGATCGACCAACGAATAGCCGTCGTGATGCGTCAATTTACCAGCATCTTCCTCCATGTGAGCATGATCAATTCGCACGCGTTTCAAAGAACCATCTTCCAGCGGCGCATCGACATATCCAGCCAAAATAATCGGATTATACATCTGTGAAGTCTGATAGCCCTTTGGTAAATCTGGATAAAAATAATGCTTTCGATCAAATCGGCTAACGTGCGCAATCGGCGAATTCAAGGCTTTTCCAGCGCGAACCGCCAACTCAACAGCGTGCTTGTTCAAAACTGGCAACATCCCCGGCAAACCAAAGTCAATCTGATGCGTCTTGCTATTCGGCTCAGCGTCACGAGCGTCATTATCGGCCGGACTAAATAGCTTGGTTTTCGTCGCCAGCTGAACGTGGCATTCGATACCAATTGTCATTTCATAATCGTCATATACACTCATTATAATGCTCCCAAATCTTTTAATGCCTGTTCAAAACTCGCCATAGCCCGACGAAAACTCTGCGCCGTTACCGTTACGTTGGTTTCGTGGGCAATTTGATTACGCAATTTATGCGCCGCCCAAAGCCCATTTTCATCGCTCCAATATCCCTTGCGAGATTTCATACGTTCGCCCATCGTTTCGCCAGCCACGCCACAGTCGCGCATAGCTTTGTCCAGCAACTTGTCCGCTTTCATTATCGCCATCTGCATACTTTCCGATTTTCTGGTTTCAACATTGCGCAAAATTTGCCGCCAAACCCTCTGATACATTTCCTTGTCAATTTGACCGCGACCACGAGAAGTCAATTGGATAAAAATCATCAGCAAGGCGCCGATAATCAACGCCGCAACAACTATCGCGACTATCAATCCGTCCATCAAATCTTCTCCACTTCCGAAACTAGCTTCAGCAAGTTCTTGTCCGACTTATAATCGCCGATAAGCTGCACGCCAATTGGCAATCCTTCATCGCTATTTCCAGCTGGCGCGGCAACTGCAGGAAGTCCAGCCAAGCTTGCCGGCACAGTCATAATGTCCGCCAAATACATTTTTATCGGATCGCCAGCATTCTCCCCAATCTTAAACGCAGGAGTCGGCGCAACCGGCATCAATAGCGCGTCATATTCGGTAAATAACTTCTTAAATTCGTCAATCAACAACGTCCTGGCTTTTTGAGCCTGCATATAATAAGCATCGAAAAATCCGCTTGACAATACAAAACTTCCTATCATAATTCGTCGCTTATTTTCAGTCATAAAACCTTCGTTTCGACTGCGACCGTAAAGTTCCGCCAAAGTCTTTACTTCCGCCGCTCGATGACCATATCGCACGCCGTCATATCGCGCCAAATTCGATGACAATTCCGCTGGCACAATTATGTAATACATCGCCAGGGAATGTTGCATCATACTCAAATCTACTTCTTCAATTTCGTAGCCAAGCTGCTTCAATTTCTCCGCATAATCAAGCGTTTTTTGGCGAACTTCCGCGTCCACGTCATCGGTCATACACTGCTTGACTAGACCTATTTTTTTCTTTGCAAATTCCGGCTGGTTATTCCAAAAATCAGGCAAAGTCGTCATATCTTTATCATCGCGACCAGCCATAATTTCCATCACCAAGTCCGTATCTTCAGCATTCGTGGCAAAACAACCAATTGTGTCCGTGCTTGACGCCATCGCCACTACGCCATAACGACTAACTGCCCCATAAGTCGGCTTAATTCCAACCACTCCGTTAAAGCTGGCTGGCTGACGAATCGAACCGCCAGTATCCGTACCAAGCGCAAACGGAACCACGTCAAGCGCTGTAACTACCGCCGATCCACCAGATGATCCACCAGCAACTCGCGTTTCATCCGCGGCGTTCTTCGTTGGTCCAAATGCCGAGTTTTCCGTCGAACCACCGTGCGCAAAAGCATCCAAATTCGCCTTACCGATGCAAATCGCACCTTCCGCTTCCAATTTTTCAACAGCCGTCGCCTGTAATGGTGCATTAAAGTTTTCTAGCATTTTTGAAGCGGCAGTCGTCGGCGCACCAAACGCCAAAAAATTGTCCTTCACAACAAATGGCACGCCCGCCAATCGTCCAGAAATCTCGCCAGCATCAACCTTGGCTGCTCGCTCCAGCGCACGCTCTTCCGTCAAGCTAAGCAGCGCATTATATTCCTCAATTTCACGCGCTCGTCGCAACGCTTCTTTTACGTTCTCGACCGCGCTCTTGCCAATAAAATCACTAATCTTACTCATCACAATACCTGCGGAACTTTCACTTGATTATTCTGTTTTTCTGGCGCCAAATCAAGCAATTTCTCAACAGGAATCCCCGCCTGAACTTCATCTTCGCGCCAAACATTGCTCAGTCCCGTAACTTGATAAGTCGGCTCAACACCCGACACGTCAAGCTCGCCCAACTGCTCAATATAGCCAATTATATTTTCCAAATCTTGGCGCAGTCCGTCGGTTTCGTCATCAGTCAATGCCAGACTACTCAAACTCGCCAAGTGCTGAATATCGCTGGTAGAAATAGTTATCATACCAATATTATACCACTAAAAAAAGCCGCCCATCAAAGTGAGCGACTTTATTTTTCCAAGTTTTATTACATTGAGTAATCTTGGTAGTTCTTATAGCGACTGTAGTCTGACGGAATAGTCTTTGCTGAGCTGCCCGTGTCGTGCGCTTTAACGGCGATTGTGATAGCGCCAGTCAATAGTACGACAGAAGAAGCCACAATCAGCATCAAAGACAAAGCCTTTGACATGTTGCGTCCTTTGACAATTTGACAAATGAAGTAAGCGCTAGTAGCAACAATTGCAAGAGCTAATGCGTATGGCAAGAATTCACCCAAGTACAAACTCTTATAGAATTCGCCGCCGTCACCAACGCCGATAAATAGTAATGAGTTGATCAAAATACTTACCAATCGAGCAACCAAGTCGACAGCTGGAATGATCAAAACAGCCAAACCGCCGTAAGTTACCAATTTATAGACTGTTCGCTTTGTGTAACCTTCACGCTCTGGAACGGCTTTTGATACGCGTGAAAATAGGACTAGCGACAATACAGCCAAAAGCACAGCAAACACTGACGCCGCAATAATTCCCGTTCCCTGAGTTACCATTGATGGGGCGAAAAATCCGCCAACGCTTCTTAGTAGCATTGATGTTGAATTTGTCCACAAACCAAACACCTTAGTTATGATGTCAATCAGCAACATGATTGAGATAATTGCCGAACCCATTGCCAAAGCGTATTCCAAAGTTAGCATCTTTGCCTTGCCCTTATTTGGGTCTTCGTATGCGTATTGTGGATATGCTTGGTAAGCATTTGGTTGCATCGGCATTTCTGGTTGCGCGACGTTTGTTGGCTGTGGTTGTTCTTTTGTTGCCATAATCCCTCCTAATCTAATAATATTTTCATTCTACATCGTATGACGAATTTCTGCAATTAAATCACGAAGTTCTGCCGCTTTTTCAAACTCCAAATTGGCGCTATGCAATTCCATTTGCGCTGTCAGATCTTTAATCAAAGCCGGATATTCGTCTTTTGGAATTTTCTTCAGGTTGAGCTTTGGCTTTTTATCGGATTCTTTTTGCGGAATAATCGAGCGCAACCCGTCGTCAATTTTCTTCTGAATAGTTTGCGGCGTAATATTATGATCTTCGTTATATTTCTGCTGGATCGCCCGACGCCGATTCGTTTCGTCAATTGCTCGACGCATACTATCCGTAACATTGTCACCATACATAATAACTCGCCCATCAACGTGCCGCGCCGCTCGTCCAATCGTCTGAATTAGCGCCTGCTCACTACGCAAGAAACCTTCCTTGTCGGCGTCCATAATTGCTACCAAACTGACCTCCGGAAGGTCCAGACCTTCACGCAATAGATTAATTCCAACCAGCACATCATACGTTCCAAGTCGCAAATCTTTCAGAATATCACCACGTTCCAGCGTATCAATTTCGCTATGCAAATACGCCGTCTTCACGCCGTTTTCCGTCAAATAAGCGCTCAAGTCCTCCGCCATTCGCTTGGTTAATGTCGTCACCAACACGCGATGACCTTTTGCAATCGTCTGGCGAATTTCCTCCATCAAATCATCAACCTGCCCGTCGGTTGGTCGAACTTCAATCGGCGGATCAAGCAATCCAGTCGGTCGAATAAGCTGCTCAGCTGGCTTTGGCGAGTGAGAAAGTTCATAATCTCCCGGCGTGGCGGAAACGTAAATTACCTGATGAATATGCTGATTGAACTCATCAAATCGAAGTGGGCGATTGTCCAATGCGCTCGGAAGACGAAAACCATGCTCAACCAAAACTTCTTTACGGGCGCGATCGCCGTTATACATTCCCCGAACTTGCGGCAATGTCATGTGCGATTCGTCAATCAAAAGCAGCCAATCGTCCGGAAAATAATCAATCAAAGTCGCAGGCTGCTCGCCAGGCTCTCGGTCGGTCAAATAGCGCGAATAGTTCTCAATCCCCTTCACAAAACCAGTTTCCTTCAACATCTCCAAATCATATTTGGTGCGCTGACTTAACCTTTGCGCCTCTAAAAACTTTCCATTATCCTCAAACCATTTCAGCCGCTGGTTAAACTCATTTTCAATCCCAATAATCGCTTTTTCAATTCGCTCACGTGGCGTCGAATAGTGGCTGGACGGGAAAATTGTCAATTGGTCTGGCCGATCCAAAATCTCGCCAGTCAAAGGGTCGATCTTCGTCAGCCGCTCAATTTCATCGCCAAAGAATTCCACGCGAACCGCAGTATCTTGACCCGCTGGAAAAATATCCACGACATCGCCGCGCACCCGAAAAGTTCCTCGCGCAAAATCAATATCGTTGCGCTTATATTGAATGTCGGTTAGTAGGCGGATAAACTTGTCCTGAACTCGGCGCTCGCCAACGGTCAATTTAATAGCCATATCGGCGTAAGTTTCTGGCGAACCAATGCCGTAAATACAACTCACACTCGCCACAATAATTACATCGCGGCGCGTAAGCAGCGCGGAAGTTGCCGCGTGCCTAAGCCGATCAATTTCATCGTTGATTTTCGAATCTTTTTCAATGTAAGTGTCGCTTGAAGCGATGTACGCTTCTGGCTGGTAGTAATCAAAATAGCTAACAAAATAATGGACTTCATTGTCCGGAAAAAATTCCTTAAACTCAGAAAAAAGTTGCGCCGCCAAAGTCTTGTTGTGAGCCAAAACCAGCGTCGGCACATTGCGCTCGGCGATAATATTCGCCATCGTAAACGTCTTCCCTGAACCAGTCACACCCAGCAAAGTTTGCTCGCGCTGACCTTTTTCCAAACCGTCGACCAACTGAGCAATTGCTCGCGGCTGATCGCCCGTGGGCTGATATGAAGAAGAGAGGCGAAATTTATTCACCTCTCTATTTTACTATATTTATGAAAACTAGTCTTGGCCATAAGTTTGAGACGAGCCAGAAACTTCACATTTGCCATCAACCAAGCGACTCGGAACCGATGCCAACTTCAAGTCTGAGCACGGCATGCCACCTTGCTGTGTGCCTGCAACAATTGCAATTTCACCAGTGCCGTTCTTTGGTCCGATGATAGTATAAGCGTTTGTCAAGCCATATACTGCCGCATATTTTCCGTATGCACGGTCAATGATTGGCTCATATACAGAACCTTCACGCTCTGGAATTGGCTGACCGACCTTAGACTTCAAGAACTTTTTCAAAGAACTATCAATATCCAATTTATCAACATCACTTGCTGAAGTTAAACGAATGCCCGTGCCGTCGCCTTTGGTTCGGAAATCTTTATATTCTTTCTTTGCCTCGTTTGACGGCTCCTCGCCTTCACCGCGAGTTTTTTCCAGTGAATCAGATGAGTCTTTCTTTGTTTGGCTGGTTTTTACCGAAGCGCTAGAATCCTTGTCTTTATGCATAGCACCAGCAATTATCCAAGTAGCCATAGCAACAATGATTATGCCCATAACAATCACCGCCGCGATCAGCCATTTATTAGCCGTTGATTTATTCTCCATAAAACCTCCATTTAGATTGTGCTTTGATTGTATATGATGGATTATTTGCCGTCAATGTATTGTAACCATAGGCATTTTATGATATAGTAATAAAGTTAAAATCATAAAATAAAAAGGATAATGATGACACCGAAAAATGTTTGTATTCCGCGCGAGTTGCAACTTCAGGCTGCGATGTTCAGATTAGGAAAAGTTGATGACGAAATTCATGCCGGCTATGAAATTCTCCAAAAATATCATAAAACTGTAACTTTTTTTGGGTCGGCCAGGACAACTGAAGATAATGAATATTATCAAAAAGCCAAAGATTTAGCGTTTCAATTAGCTAAAGAAGGCTACACAATCATCACTGGCGGCGGCGGCGGAATTATGGAAGCAGCAAACCGCGGTGCTATGGAAGCTGGCGGAAAATCAGTCGGATTCAACATTCGCTTACCACACGAGCAATCATTAAACAGCTATACGACAGATTCGTTCGCCTTCACTCACTTCGCGCCACGAAAAATCGTTATGACACTTCTGGCTGACGCGTACGTTTGTTTCCCTGGCGGATTTGGCACAATGGATGAAATTTGTGAGATTATCACATTGACGCAAACCAAGAAAATGGCGCCCGTGCCGATTGTCTTGTTTGATAAAAAATTCTGGGGCAAATGGGATGATTTTGTTTGCGAAAATATGCTTCCAAATAAGTTAATTTCTGACGGCGATGAAAAAATCTACACAATTAC